>NZ_JYNS01000014.1 GCF_000934725.1 Methyloterricola oryzae | reverse complement strand
GGCTGATTCCGTCGCTTCTTCCACCCGATTCTTCGGATTCGGTTTGCGGCGGTTGGCGTCAAACAATGCTTCAAGGCCGCCTTCCGCCACCGCATTCTGGTAGCGATAGAAGGTGTCTCGCGACACCCCCATCACCTTGCAGGCCTTGGACACGTTGCCGAGTTCGGTTGCCAGGTTCAGCAGACCGATCTTGTGACGGATGACATTCTGATTGAGACTACTCATGGGGTTACTCCTGCGCTCACGCGCCGTTTCGATGAAGATTCGCACCTCTATCAAAACGGGTAACCCCACCTCGCGGCAAGGAACTCTGTCAGATCAAGTCTGAACTTCTACAGTTTAACTCTGTCCAGAGTAGGCTAACTCTGTCCTTGAAGTTCTGAAATACCTGAGTACCCGGATTCACCCCGCTTTTGATCACCGGAAAAAAGCGCCAGAATCTATTCTTTCCGTCTCAATCGATTCCGACTGTTGTCAGCCGTCATGCGCAAAAGTCATCTTGAACAAGGCCATTGCATTGTTTGCGGCAAAGCGTTCTCGCTCCGTAAGCTCGTCCCATTCGATATGGTTCGCGACACCCTTTCTGAACGGGTGCTGAGAGATCATCCCGAATGGGCGGCGGAGGCCTATATTTGTCGTAACGACTTGGCACGTTACAACGCCGACTACGTGGAATCCGTTCTCCAATCTGAGCGGGGTGAATTGAGCGGACTCGAGCACGAAGTTTTAGAGAGTCTCCGCCAGCATGAATTGCTCTCGATGGACGTTGATTTGGAATCGGAAAAAACGTGGACGTTTGGAGAAAGGCTAGCTGATCGACTCGCCGACTTTGCGGGAAGCTGGACCTTTCTAATCTGTTTCGCGTTCTTTATGGCCGCCTGGATTGCGATGAACTCGCTGGTGATGTACCGACACCCGGTCGATCCCTACCCATTCATTCTATTGAACCTACTGCTGTCCTGCCTGGCAGCTATCCAGGCACCGATTATCATGATGAGCCAGAACCGTCAGGAAGCCAGAGACAGGCTGCGCGCGCAGCACGATTATCAGGTCAATTTGAAGGCAGAATTGGAGATCCGCCATTTGAACGAAAAGCTGGACCACTTGCTGTCCCGTCAGTGGGAGCGCTTGGTGCAGATTCAGAAATTGCAGATTGATATGTTATCCGAGCTGTCGAATCGCTAGATCGAATCCCAGGTTGCTCCCCCGAAAAGTCGGGAAGCTGACGTTGGTGAGTGGTAAGTATCGAGTAGAATAAACGAACACTCTGGCGATGGGACGGCGCCGAGGTTCCGGTCTGGGACGACAGCAATGCGAACATCAGCGGCCGTACCGATGCGGAATGCCCGTTGTACTCCAGGTCAAAGACAGTCACTCGCCCGGCTTTTTCGGCTTGGTATCGGCCATAACTGCCGTTCGACCCGTCCGCATACCTGTCATTTGCGAACGTCAGCTCCGAGTTATTTCATCAGACTGGCAAGTGCCTATTGCTGTCTCCAGCCGTCTGTTTCTCCAATGACCGCTCCCAAAACATTGCCGTCGTCCCGGAGCACTCCGTCGCTATAGAACTTATTGCCACGAATGGCATTTGGGCTTTGCCAGGCCTGGAATTGAGGGCAATCTGCGGCGGTTTACGATACCCGTGCGTCGGGGGCCTCGTTTCGAATCGACTCCCAAAATACCCCATTGGCGGGCTCGAAGAAGTTGGGCCCCCATGTTGTCAGGGCGAGCTTCCCTCCCGGCTTAACGCGGTGCCAGAGTTCGCGCACCGCGCTTGGCATATCGGGCACGAAGAAAATCCCAAAGACGCATACCACGGCATCGAAGGCAGCCTCCGGGAATTCCAGAGACATCATGTCGCCCAGCTTGAACTCGACCTGGGTCAGCTCCCCGGCTCTCAGCTTTGCGCCGGGCCAGTTCCAAGAGGTTTTCCGCCTCCAACGACTCGCCCCTCCCGACCGACGGCCTCTGCCGCGGGAATCGCTGAGGCTCCGCTTCCGCAGCAGACATCCAGCACGGATTGCCCTGGCTGAAGGCGCAAGCGCTCAATCGTCTTCCTTCCGAAGCGATCCCAAAACGTGTTGGCGGGATGATCGAAAAGATCGGCGGCCGCATTGGCTTTGGCGGTCTCCAATTCATTCATGAGCAACTCTCCTTCCAGGCGTGAGGGTCTTCGCAATCGTCACGGTGCTTTGGGAGTTTTGGCGTGACTGAGAGGCGGCAGTTCCCTCCAAAGCATCGAGGATCGGGCATGCAGGACGGTCATCGCCCTGGCACAGTTCAATCAACTGGCTAAGTGTGCCGGCCATGGCCCGCAGCTCCGCCATCTTGGCCTCAAGCGCCTTCAAGTGCTCCAAAGCCAGCCGGCGGACCTCGCCCGCGGGGCGATCTCTGTCCGGCCAGAGGGCCTCTGTCAAAATTCTGGTTGGGATCGAATGAAGACTAGATTTTTGGTTCCTTTGATTTGTGCGCTTTCTATGGACGCACGAGCCGACCTTTGGACCTGTCAGACTAAATCCAAAATAACGACTGTAGCCAGCGCCACTACGCGCACGACGGTCAAACAGTCCTTTGAAGCCACATTGAACGCTAACGGGACATATCTTGTTGATAATAAAATTAATTCATTCTTGATTCCGGGCTACTACTACATCCACAGAAGCTCTACCTGTACCCCGACAACGACGCGCAATATCAAGCAGCATTTGAAGTAACTGACCCTTAGTAGCGCGACCATCATGGGCAATTATTCCTTGCTCAAGCTAATCAAGCGGTTTGGCTTGGCTAGACGCGCCACAATCAAGGGCTATGCCGACATGTACCTCTATTTCCAAGGCGGTGCGGTTGTACGCTCAATCGTGAACGCAACCGGGAAATGCTCACGGATGCAGTAAGGAGACTGCATTCCGAAAGCGGGGACACAAGTAATGCGGTAAGTTTAAGCGGAGCGTCTGTAACGCCCCGAGCGAAAGAAAATCCCCAGCGCAGCTAACACAAAAGAATCAGAGTGGACCTATTGAAGGTATGGGGACCGGAGTTATTGGCGTCGCAATGAAGCCAAGCGATCTAGTGTCAACTCCAGGCAATCCCCCACCGTAATTCGACACGCCCACCAATCACGCCCTGATCGTTGATCCCGAAAGGCGTCGTAAATTCAAACCCCGGCACGCTGATGGTCGTCAAAGTGCCGTTGTCATACACAAAACCACCTAAGCCGCCATACCCTTTGGCAATTGCGTAATCGCCGACCATTTGCCCAAGGTTGTTTATTCCAAATAGTCCGGTGCTACAGGTCCCAGCGATTGGCACATCGAACTGATCAAACTGGCCATTGCTCAAGATAAAGCCATGCGCTGTATGACTCACACCATCAAAGAACCGACCAACCGATGTTCCTTGGTCATTTATGTCGTGCAGTTCCGTGCCTATGACGTTAGGGCCAGGAAAGCTCACAACGTCCACTGTCCCGGCGTCACGACTGAAACCTCTCTGAACCTGCCCAGCATCAGTGAAACTGCCAACGATGACGCCCAAATTATTGATGTCTCCAGCCCTGGTGAACGTGGGGAGCGAGCCGCCTGCGGGTAAATCTATCGGGGTGAAATCTTGAGAGACGGGATCACGAACAATTGCATGATCACCCCGGCCGTCGGAAAACTGACCGACAATGTACCTCTGATCGTTTATGCCGTTCGCTACCGTTGAACTAGTGCCGGGAAAGGTAAAGGACGGCACATCGAACCGCTCGTAAGAAGCATTGAAGTAAACGATGCCATGCGACTTCAGTCCTCGGTTTAGGTAACCGGTGATCTGACCAGAATTGTTGATGGAGGTCAGGTTGGTCTGACCGTCCCATAAGTCGAGAACTTGGTAGGTGTAGCTTGTCGCTGACTGACAATTCGCAGATGCGAAAACGATGACTAAGGCAATGGCACGCATCGATCCTCTCCTGTACCGAATGCGGTTACAAAACGCTTACATAAGTCCCCGAAAAACAAAAAAGCCTACAAGCGAATACCTGTAAGCTTCTGATTTTATTGGTAGCGGGGGCAGGATTTGAACCTACGACCTTCGGGTTATGAGCCCGACGAGCTACCAGACTGCTCCACCCCGCGACTGTGATGAGAATTTTACCGGGTTTGATGCCGGAACGCAACAGGTAAGTCGGCTTTTCCGCAACTGACCGGGCTGCCGCTCGCTCAGATCAGGCCCAGCCGAATCAGGCCGGTCAGCGCCAACGAGGCATACACGCCCGCCAGCAGGTCGTCCAGCATGATCCCCAAGCCGCCGTGTACGGAACGGTCGAAATAGCGCACCGGCCAGGGCTTCCAGACGTCGAACAGGCGGAACAACAGGAAGCCCGCCAGTATCGATTGGAGTGAGGCCGGCACGGCGATCATGGTTACCAAGAAGCCGACGATTTCGTCCCAGACGATGCCGGAATGGTCCTGCACCTCCAGCACCCGCTCGCACTCGGCACAAATCCAGATGCCGGCGGCGAAGAGTGCCACGGTCAGACCGAGATAGGCCGGAAGCGGCAGGGTCGAGGCAGCCAGGTAAGTCGGTATGGCGACCAGGGTGCCAAAGGTTCCAGGGGCGACGGGCGCCAGTCCTGCCCCGAAGCCAAAGGCGAGAAAACACGCAGGGCTACGAAGCACTTTGGCGGCGGGAATCCGGCTTCGCTTGTGATGGGTGGACATGTGCGGTTCAAAAATGCTGGTAGCCGGCGGCGCGTAGGCTCTCGACCCGCCCGCCGCGGAGCACGCGCAGGCCGGGCTCCGCTTCGATGCGACCGATTCTAGACAAGCGACAGTCCAAGCCTTCGAACCGCGCTGCGAGTTCCCGTTCCCGCCCGGCCTGCAGCGTGAAGCAGAGTTCGTAGTCATCCCCGGCGCAAAGCGGCAGCATCCAGTCCCCGCTCTGTTCCACGTAATGGTGAACCGACTCGGACAGTGGCAACGATTTGCAATCGATGCACGCACCCACGCCGGATTGCTCAAGGATATGGCCCAGATCGGCCGCCAGGCCGTCGGAAATATCGATGCAGGCATGGGCCAGGCCCCGCAGCGCGAGCCCTTCCGTCACCCGCGGCTGCGGCCTGAGCAAACGTTCGTGGTCGGAGGGCGACGCCGGGACCTCATCTCCGAGCAGGGCCTTGAGAGCAAGTCCGGCGGAGCCGAGCCCACCGGTCACATAGATGCCGTCGCCAGGACGGGCTGCGGATCGGCGCAATCCGTCGTCCTGCGGCACGTAGCCCATCGCCTGGACGGTCACCGAAAGGGGTCCGCGGGTGGTATCGCCGCCCACCAATTGCACGCCGTGCTGGCGCGCCAGACGGTGGAAGCCTTCCGCAAAACTTGTCAGCCAGGCTTCGTCGGCCTGTGGCAAGGTGATCGCCAGCGTCACCCAGGCCGGCTCTGCGCCCATGGCGGCCAGATCGCTGAGGTTCACCGCCAAGGCTTTGTGACCCAGGCTGGCAGGCTCCACGTCAGGCAGGAAATGAACGCCCGCCACCAGGGTATCCACCGTCACGGCCAATTCCAACCCGGGCCTGGGCCTCAACACCGCGCAGTCATCGCCCACGCCGAGCATGACATCGGAGCGCCCCGCACCCGCGGCGCTAAAGTAGCGTTCGATCAGCTGGAACTCGCCGAGCGGCATGTCGGGTGCGTGCGTAATGGTGCCAGCGGTAAAGCTTGGAAATGCCGCTACTTGCGCCGCGCGCGATCGGCGGCCACCTCGACAGAACGCTTGGCGTGGGCAATCTTGTCAAGAATGCCGTTCACGTACTTGTGTCCCTGGGCCGCGCCAAAAGCCTTGGCCAGGGTGATGCATTCGTTGATCACCACCCGGTAGGGGATGTCGGGCCGGAACATCAATTCGTAGGTACCGATGCGCAGCACTGCGCGCTCCACCGGGTCGATCTCGCCGATCCGGCGATCGATGAATTCGCCGAGGGCCGCATCGATCTCGTCCAGCTTGGCCGGCACCCCGTGCAACAACTCCTGAAAGAATTCCACCTCGGCATTGCCCAGGCCATGCTCCTCCAAGAACTGGCGCTCGATCTCGGACAGATCGATCTTGGCCACTTGCCATTGATAAAGTGCCTGGACCGCGCTGCGGCGCGCCAGGCTTCGAGGCTGGCTCATGCCTGTTTCAGTCCGCGCAGCAGGTTGACCATTTCCACCGCAGACAGGGCGGCTTCCGCACCCTTGTTGCCCGCCTTGGTGCCGGCGCGTTCGACCGCCTGTTCGATGCTGTCGACGGTCAACACACCGAAGGCCACCGGAATCTCGTGCTTCAGTGAGATGGAACTGATGCCTTTGACACATTCACCCGCCACGTAATCGAAGTGCGGGGTCGAGCCGCGGATCACGGCGCCCAGGGCGACGATGGCATCGTAGCGCTGGCTGGCCGCCACCTGCTGGACCGCCAGCGGCAGTTCGTAGGCACCCGGCGTCTTCACCAAATGAATGTCTTCACGCTTTGCGCCGTGACGCACCAACGCGTCGATGGCGCCTTCCACCAGATGGTCGACGATGAAGCTGTTGAAACGGGAAGCCACCAGGCAGAAGCGCGCGCCTTCCACCACCATGCCACCCTCGTAGGTCTTGATCTCGGACATTATGTACTCTCTTGATTATTCGCAGGATACGTATTCGACGACTTCGATGTCGTAGCCGGAAAGGCCCAGGTATTTCTTCGGCGCGCCCATCACCCGCAGCTTGCGCACGCCGAGGTCCGCCAGGATCTGCGCCCCGGTGCCGGTGGTGCGCCAGTCGTCGCCGCCCTCGTCGGAATTGGGCAGGGGAACCCCGTGGTCCTCCATGCTGTATTGATGGATGCGTTCCACCAGGGATTTGGTGTCTTCTTCCTTGCGGATCACCACCAGCACGCCCCGGCCCTCGTCGGCGATCTTCTTCATGGCCAGGCGCAAAGGCAGCGCACTGTCGTCGCGGCGGGCGCCGAACATGTCGAACAGCAGGTTCTTGCCGTGCACGCGCACCAGCACCGGCTCGTCGCCGGAAACCTTGCCCATGGTCAGGGCCAGGTGCAGCTTGTTGTCGATCTGATCCTGGTAGGCGTGCAGGCGAAAATTGCCGTAGTCCGTGGGGAAATCGCAGGAACAGATGCGCTCCACGGTCTTCTCGTTCTGAATGCGGTAGTGGATCAGGTCGGCGATGGTGCCAATCTTGAGGCCATGTTTCACCGCAAACGCCTCGAGGTCCGGCCGGCGGGCCATGGAACCATCGTCGTTGAGGATCTCGACGATCACGGCCGCGGGTTCCGTGCCCGCCAGCCGCGCCAGGTCGCAGCCCGCCTCGGTGTGTCCGGCGCGGTTGAGCACGCCGCCGGGCTGGGCCATGAGGGGGAACACGTGTCCCGGCTGCACCAGATCGTCGGGCTTCGCGTTGGGCGCCACCGCGCACTGAATGGTGCGCGCCCGGTCGGCCGCGGAAATGCCGGTGGTAACGCCGGAAGCCGCCTCAATGGACACTGTGAAATTGGTGGAATGGGGCGTGCGGTTCTCGTTCACCATCAAGGGCAGGCGCAGTTGCTGGCAGCGCTCGCGGGTCAAGGTCAGGCAGATCAGCCCGCGCCCGTAACGCGCCATGAAATTAACGTCCTCCGCCCGGCAGTGGGAGGCCGCCATCACCAGATCGCCCTCGTTCTCCCGGTCCTCGTCGTCGGTGATGACCACCATCTTGCCATGGCGCAGGTCCTCGATGATCTCGGCGATGGTGTTCATGTCCCGCTCTTTCCCATGAAGCCAGCCTGGGCCAGCAGTTCTCCGGTGACGCCGCCCGTCGGCAGGGCCGCCTTGTCCCCCAGCATCAGCCGCTCCAGATAGCGGGCCAGGACATCGACTTCCAGGTTCACCTTGCGCCCCGGCACGAATTCGTCCAGGGTGGTTTCCGCCAGGGTGTGGGGCACGATGTTGAGGTCGAAGCGCGCACCATCGACCCCGTTGACCGTCAGGCTCACGCCATCCACGCAGATCGATCCCTTCTCCGCAATGTACTTGGCGAGACTGGCCGGGGCGTCGATGACAAAGCGCACGGAGCGCGCGTCGGCGCGACGCTCGACCACTTCACCCACGCCATCCACATGCCCGCTGACAATATGGCCGCCCAGGCGCGCGGTAGGCGTCAGGGCCAATTCCAGGTTCACCGCCTGGCCGCGGGATAGCCCGCCCAAGGTCGTGCGGCTCAGGGTTTCGCGGGAGACATCGGCGCAGAAATGCTGCGCGCCCAGTTCCACGGCGGTGAGACAGACCCCGCTAACGGCGATACTGTCACCCAATGCCGCATCCGCCAAGGGCAACTTGCCTGTCTCGATGCTCAGCCGGCAGTCGCCGCCGCGCGTATCCAACTGGGCGATGCGTCCCACCGCCTGAATGATGCCTGTGAACATGGTCCTCGCTGTTTGAGCTTGAATTTGCCAAGGCCGCCGTACCAGGCGCGCCGTGATTAAGGTTAACCGACGCGCCCGAAGCGCAGCCGCAAATCTTGCCCCACCTGGCGCGATTCAATCAGGCGCAGATCGATGCGGTCGGTCATGCGCTCGATGCCCGGCAGATGGAACAAGCCGCGCCCTTCGTCACCCAGCACCAGCGGCGCCAGGTAGACGATCCATTCATCCACCAGGCCGGCCTTGAGCAGGGCGCCATTCAGGGTGGGCCCCGCCTCCACCATGACCTCGTTGTAACCGAGACGCCCCAGCGCGGTAGGCAGATGTGCGAAATCCACCCGGCAGGACGCATCAGCCGGCAGGAGGAGGACCTCGGCACCGGCCGCCCGCAAGGCGTCGGCGCGCGCGGCATCAGCGCTTTCTGCGGCAATCAACACGGTCTGGCCCGGTTGGAGCAGCATCTGTGCCGTGGTCGGCAAGCGCAGGCTGGAATCCACCAAAACCCGCGCGGGCTGGCGCTCCACCTCTATCCCCGGCAACCGCACGGTCAAGGCCGGATCGTCCGCCAGGGCCGTGCCGATGCCGGTCAGGACGGCGGAACTGGCGGCCCTGAGCCGATGCACCTCTTGCCGCGCCGCCGCCCCCGTGATCCAGCGGCTTTCGCCGGAGGCCAGGGCGGTGCGGCCATCCAGGCTCATGGCCAGTTTGCTGAACAGGAATGGCCGGCCGCTGCGCATGCGCTGGCAGAAACCGCGGTTCAAGGCCTCGGCCGCGGTTCCCATGAGCCCTGAGGATGCGGCCAGACCGGCATCCCGCAGCGTCGCCAGGCCTTTGCCCGCAACCAGGGGGTTGGGGTCTTCCATGGCCGCCACCACGCGCGTTATCCCCGCCGCAACCAGGGCCTCGCTGCAGGGCGGTGTGCGGCCATGGTGACAGCAGGGCTCCAGGGTCACATAGGCGGTGCTGCCGCGGGCGCCCTCGCCTGCCATGCGCAGCGCCATGACCTCGGCATGGGGCCCGCCCGCGCGCTCATGCCAGCCTTCCCCGACAACCGCGCCGTCGCGCACCAAAACGCAGCCGACCCGCGGGTTGGGATGGGTGGTCCAAAGGCCACGCTCCGCTAACTGCAACGCGCGCGCCATAAAAGCGGCATCGTCGGCCGAAAACTCATTCATCCGGCTCATCGCCGCGCGCGGCAAACCTGATCCATCATGGACGCCCCGGAGAATCTCACCCCTCGAACAGGTCCGTCTGGTCCTTGGTGTCGTCCGCGCTGGGCTGGCGCTCCAGGTGCTCGATCACTTCCCGGAACTCGTTGACGTCCTGGAAACTCCGGTACACCGAGGCGAAACGCACATAGGCCACGTCGTCCAGGGCGGCCAATTCGTGCATGACGTTTTCCCCCAGCAGGCGCGACGGCACTTCGCGTTCACCCCGCGCCAGCAGGCGCTTCTTGATGTGATTGATGGCGGCTTCGATGCGGTCGCTGCCCACCGGGCGCTTCTCCAGAGCCCTGAGCATGCCTGCCCTGAGCTTCTCCTCGCGGAACGGCTCTCGGCTGCCATTGCTCTTCACCACACGCGGCAGATTCAGTTCCGCTGATTCATAGGTGGTGAAACGCTCGCGGCATTCGCTGCATTCGCGCCTTCGCCGGACCTGATCGCCCTCCTGGGACAGGCGCGAGTCTATCACCCGCGTATCCTGGGCTCCACAGAAAGGACAGCGCATGCTTCGGCTCGGCGCCTCGGAATGTCAACCGGCTCAGTCCGGATAGACCGGGAACTTGCGGCAGATGGCCATCACCTCGTTGCGCACGCGCTCGATCACCGCCTCGTTCTCGGGGTCGTCCAGCACATCGCAAATCCAGCCCGCCAAGGTCACGCACTCAGCCTTGCCGAAGCCGCGCGTGGTGACGGCGGGCGTGCCAATGCGGATGCCGCTGGTGACGAAGGGAGACTGAGGATCGTTGGGCACCGCGTTCTTGTTGACGGTGATGTAGGCCAGGCCCAGTTTCTCGTCCGCCAGCTTGCCGGTGATGCCCTTCTCTATCAGATCCACCAGGAACAGATGGTTGTCGGTGCCGCCGGAGACGATCTTGTAGCCGCGGGCCACGAAGGCTTCGGCCATGGCCTGGGCATTCTCCACCACGGCTTGCTGATAGGCCTTGAACTCCGGCTGCAGTGCTTCCTTGAGGGCCACCGCCTTGGCGGCGATCACATGCATCAGGGGACCGCCCTGGATGCCCGGAAACACCAGGGAGTTGAACTTCTTCTCCAGCTCTGGGTTCGCCTTCGCCAGGATCAGGCCGCCGCGCGGGCCGCGCAGTGTCTTGTGGGTGGTGGTGGTGGTGACATCGGCGATCTGCACCGGGTTGGGATACACGCCCGCCGCCACCAGGCCCGCCACGTGCGCCATGTCGACCATGAGGTAAGCCCCGATCTCGTCGGCGATGCGACGGAAACGCGCCCAATCCACCACCCTCGAGTAAGCCGAGAAGCCGGCCACGATCATCTTGGGTTTGTGCTCGCGGGCCAGCGCCTCCACCTGCTCGTAGTCGATTTCGCCGGTCGCGGTGTTCAGGCCGTACTGCACGGCGTTATAGATCTTGCCGGAGAAGTTGACTTTGGCGCCGTGGGTCAGATGGCCGCCATGGGCCAGGCTCATGCCCAGCACCGTGTCGCCCGGGTTGAGCAGGGCCATGTAGACGGCGGCATTGGCCTGGGAACCGGAGTGCGGCTGCACGTTGGCATAATCCGCCCCGAACAGTTCCTTGGCGCGCTGGATGGCGAGATCCTCCACCACGTCGACATTCTCGCAGCCGCCGTAATAGCGCTTCGCCGGATAGCCTTCGGCATATTTGTTGGTCAGCACCGTGCCCTGAGCCTGGAGGACGCGCGGACTGGCATAGTTCTCCGAAGCGATCAGCTCGATATGCTCCTCCTGGCGTCTTTCCTCGTTCTGGATCGCCGCCCACAACTCGTCGTCGAATCCGGCGATTTCCATACCCCTGCTAAACATAACCTACCTGCTGTGAACTGAATGGATGCGTTATTGTAACCCAGAAGGCCCGTCGGCTTTCACAACAAATTGGGCGCGCGAGGCAACGCGGAACAGGGCGCAGCAGCCTGAGAAACCAGGCGGCCGCGCCCCTTTGAGGGAGAGGGAACTCAGTAGTTCAGATCCGGATACAAGACGTCCGTGCCGCACTCCAGTTCTTCCAGGTATTCGATCGCATCGGCGACGAACTGCTGCGGAATGATGGAGCCGTGCTGGGGCAGGATAGCTTTGATTTCGTAGGGCTCCAGTGAACGCACGAAGCCCCGGGCGGCCACATTGGACGCCATGTAGTCGATATGGAACATGTCCATTTTGATGGAATGGCTGACGAACTCGTCCACCACTAGGCGCCAGTCGGTGCTGACCGCGGCAAAGATATCGCCGGAAAACAGGAAACCCGAAGCGCTATCGTAGGTCGCGACTGCCCCGGCGAAGTGCAGGAAGGGGGCTGGCAGAAAATGCAGTTCCCCGCCGCTCGGCAGTTTCAGCTTTTTTTCCACCCACACGTCGACAAAGTCATAGCCGCTGGCGCCATAGAATGGCAGCAACGCATTGGCACGCAGGCTGGTGTAGACCTTGAGCCTGGGGTTGACCTCAAGCCAGTCTGGCAGCGATGCGGCCACGTCGGGGTCCTGATGACAAAGCACGATGCCGGTCACCTGCTCCGGCGCGACGATTTGTGCGACGCGCGCCTTGGTTTCCGCGAAATGGGCGCGGCTGCCCGGGTCGATCAGCAGGACTTCATCCGTGTCGACCACCATAAAGCTGTTGCAGCGAAACGCGGCCCGCTCGCTGATGCCGAGCCAGTAAATCGCATGGGTGCCGGCGGCAAAAAGCGGGGTCGGTTTGGCAAGATCAGGCTCCGCGGCCAGTTGAGTGAGATCGATCGTGTTCATGACATACTCGCTTGGGCTCTATCGGACAACCCGAACCACTCACAATCCGGACGAACTGCGGATGCTCTTGCCGCCCTTGGTAGCCAGTTCATACAAAGTCAGGTATTCGCGCCTGAGAGCGTCGAATTTCTTGTGCAGGCGGTCGTAGGATTTGTTGCGCATGGCAATGCGCTTTTCCTGCTCGTCTACGGTCGCCTTGAGATCAGCCTTGTCCTGCAAGGCCCTTTCCAACTGCCTGCGCTGCTGCTTCAAGGTGGCCTGCAAATGCTCGTTCTGCTCGGACAGCAAGGCGATCCGTGGCTCCAGATGCTGCTTTTCCTTCTCCAGTTCAAGCACCACGCTATCCAACTCCTGCCCGCCATGCTGGAACTTGTCGACCATCTGCTGCAGGAAGCGGTATCTATCGTCGGAACAGACACTGCGCAGGTACTCCAGCAGTTTCTGGTTGGCCAGATTGACCCTACCCAAGCGCTCGGAAAGATCCGAGACGGCGCCCCGGTATCGGGCCAGTTCCCGCAATTGCCTATGCTGATCGTCCACCAGCTTTTCCATGTCGCCAAGTCCTCGCCAGGACTCGCGCTCGAACTCGTCATGGGCCGACGGCATGCCATCCTGACCCAGCCGCGCGGTTCCCTCGCGCCCCGGCTTGGGCTCGTCGTCACCTTCCAGGCTGAGCCGCCTCAGCTCATCCGAGGCGCGCTTCAATTCAGCCTCCAGGTCAGATACCAAGGCCACCACGGCGTTGGAACACGTCTTCCAGGCCCCACTCCCGGTGCAGGGATCGGGATCAAACAGGTGCTGCATGGCCCGGTAGCTGGCGATGCGGCGCTCGTTGCCGGCCCCATGCAGAGCGGCAATCGCCGCTTCCATCGCGGCACGCGCTTCGGCCCAGTGGGTATCAATCAGCTTCAGCCGGTTGGATTGCTGGCGCCATTTCCACAATAGAAAGCCGCAAGCTGCCAGCAATACCGCCGCCAGGTCCAACAGGCCGAAAAAAAGATATGGATGTACCGAGATCAAGACGACCCGACTCCTGTACTCAATGCCCCTCCCGCGTGCGGCGCCAGCGGCGCCATATGAGGACGACGCCGATGACCACGCACAGCACCAGATTAGTCCAAAAGATGCTGCGCAACGTCGTCCAGGCGGCCTGGTCCTCGATTCTGAACAATCCGAAGAAATCCGTCTGCACCGCTTCCCTCGGGGTAACAGGCGGGCTCGGTTCTGGCCGCGAGAGTGACGGCCGCGGCGTTGGCACCTGTGCCGCGACCGCCGGAATGGGTGTCGAATCGGACACCACGCGCAAGCTAATGCGCTTGCTGCGACGAAAGGACGGCCCTTCCGCGTCCAATTCGAGGCTGTAGGTTCCAAGGCCGAGCACCGGCATCTGGCCGGTAAAAGGTCCCTGACTGCCCACCCGCTGAAGAGGGACCACGCGCCGCGCCTGCGGGTCCTGCTCCGGCCACCAATGCAGGGACATGCGGGACAGGTTCAGCGCGCCGGCCGGGCCTTCCTCCTCTGCCCACAACTTCAGTGGTCTCGGAAGGCGCCCCGCGGCGACGTAGTCGGGCAGATCCGTAGCCAGATCGATGCTGCTTTCGGCGACCACCGTGTCATCCCCAGCGGCGTTGGATATCTGCCACTCGCCGGCTTCGGGGCTGCGTACCGTCAGCACCGGGTTGCCGTGCTCCGCCGGCGGGTTTACGGTGCTGCGGCCGCTGGGTGAGCGCAGGACAAGGGATTCCGCGCCGCGCGAACCGGAAAGCAGCTTGAATTCCTTGACGCTGGCATCCACCAGAAAGCGGCCGTCCCGCACGGGCAAGCGGTCCGGCTTCTTGATATTCTCGAACAAATTGCCGAAGGCCCGCCAGACATCCTGAGGCCGCTGCGCACTGTGGGAGAAACCGCCGGTATTGAGAGCCAGCGTATCCAGCAGGCCGCGGTCGGACCCATCGGAGAAGGCCAGTCCGTAAATGCGCGCTCCGCCGGCGCGGTAGCGCGGCAGCACGTGCTCGACGAGTTCTCGCGTCAGGCGCTCATCGGTCCTCACGTCGCCCATATCCATGCGTCCATCAGTAAACAGCACAACCATGGGCACAGCGTCGGGGCGCCGGCCAGCCAACTGGTCCAGGGCCTGCGCCAGGGGGGCGTGCAGATTGGTGTAGGCCGCGCTGGGGGTCATCTCCTGCACGACGCGCGCTTCGAGGCGCAAGCGCGTCTTGGCATCCAAGAGCACGAAATCGCTGATGGGTTTGACACGTTCGCCGAAAGTGAATACCGCGAGGCGGTCGTCTTCGCGCAACAGCGCCATGAAACCACGGACCGCATCCAGCCTCAGGTTGTCCGGGTCCGAGGTCAGCATGCTGGCAGAGTTGTCCAACAGGAGCACCACGTCCAACTTGGAATTAGCGCAGGCCATCATGCCCCATGCATTGACTAGCAGGAACAGGATGGCCAGCCAGACGCCGCGCATTCCGCTACCTTCCTTTGGCTAGGGCTGCCGCGCGGCCTGGCGCAGAGTGGACTCTGAGGCCCACCCGCAGCCGGCGAAAGCTGTTCCGATCCAGGCTGTCACGGAGGATCAGTACCCGCCGCCTTCCGGCCGCACCGTCAAGGATGAGCAGGCACAGCCAGGGGTTCACCAGACTATCGCCGTTCAAGGTTCCACGCCACTCGCTGCCATCGCGCAGCGTGAGCCGCCAGGAGGCATCTTTGAGCATGCACAGTGCTTTCACCCCGTTCTCCCGCAAGAATGTCCGGGCGCCCAGGACGGCACCCGTCAGAATCGCCAAAAGGCAGATTGATTGAGCCCAGTACGGCCAAGGCGTGCACACAATGGCGGCGGCCGCCAATCCATGTGCCAGGGCTAGGGTCGTCGTGAGGGTGGTGGAGCTGACCGGCTCAAGCCGGAGGCTGACGGCGGATGTAGTCAACGATGTGCCGGGCCGGCCCCTCGTCTGGACTGGTGTTACCTAAAAGATAGTCCAAGAGGCGCTGGTTCGGGAGGTCCAGCAGTTCGAGAAAGGCTGCCTGCTCGGCCGGCGAGGCAGTAGGATGGCGTTCCCGCAGGTAGGCTTCCAGAAGCACGTCCAACTCGCGCACGCCCCGCCGACAGCGCCACTGCAGGGCGCCCGGGGGCCCGCTCACGACTGGCGTTCGACCAGAAGGCTCTTGATCTCGGCGATGGCTTTCGCCGGATTGAGACCCTTCGGACAGGTGTCGGTGCAGTTCATGATGGTGTGGCAACGATAAAGCTTGAAGGGGTCTTCCAGGGCATCGAGCCGCTCTCCGGCGGTCTCATCGCGGCTGTCGGCGATCCAGCGATAGGCCTGGAGCAGCGTGGCAGGCCCCAGATAGCGGTCGCCGTTCCACCAGTAGCTGGGGCAGGCGGTGGAACAACAGGCGCACAGTATGCACTCATACAAGCCGTCGAGCTGCTGGCGCTCCTCGCGTCCCTGCAAACGCTCGCGGTCCGCCGGAGGCGGCGTCTGCGCGGTCAGCCAGGGCTTGATGGACGCGTATTGCGCGAAAAACTGCGTAAGATCCCCCACCAAGTCCTTGATGACCGGCAGGTGCGGCAGCGGAAAGACACGCACGGTTTCCGCGCAATCGGCGATAGGCTTGGTGCAGGCCAGGGTATTGCGCCCGTCGATGTTCATGGCGCAGGAGCCGCACACGCCCTCCCGGCAGGAGCGTCGGAAGCTCAAGCCGCTATCCTGCTCGTTCTTCATGAACAGCAGCGCGTCCAGCACCATGGGTCCGCAGCGGTCCATGTCGATTTCGAACACATCGACACTGGGCCCGCCGCCAACTTCCGGATCGAACCGATAGACTTCGAAGCGGCGGACGTTAGTGGCGTCGGGGGCCGCGGTGTGAACCTTGCCCCGCTTGAATGCGGGCTTGAGCAGATCCAGGATGCCCATGGCGGTGCCTAGTAGATTCTTGGCTTGGGGGGAATGACCTCGACCTCGTCGGTCAGGGTGTAGAGATGAACCGGCCGGTAATCCAGGCGAATGCGCCGCTGCTCGTCCAGCCAGCAGAGGGTGTGCTTCAGCCAGTTCTCGTCATCGCGCTCCGGATAGTCTTCCCGGGCGTGGCCGCCACGACTCTCGCGCCGGTTCAGGGCGGACGCCACGGTGACCAGGGACTGTTCCAGCAAGTTCTGCAGTTCCAGGGTTTCGGCCAGGTCGGTGTTCCAGATCAGCGAGCGGTCGCTCACCTGCACCTGGTCGAATTCGGCGCGGATTTCCAGCAATTGCCTGAGACCTTCCTCCAGCACCGGGCCGGTGCGGAACACGCTGGCATGGCTCTGCATGCAACGCTGCATGCGCAGACGCACGGCAGCCGTCTTGTGCTCGCCCCGGGCGTGGCGCAACCGGTCGAAGCGATCCAGGGAAAACGCGCAAGCCTCGGCGCCAAGCGGCTTGTGCGGCGTGCGCGGCTTGATCAGCTCTGCGGCGCGCATTCCCGCGGCGCGGCCGAACACGATCAGGTCGAGCAACGAATTGGAGCCCAGGCGATTGGCGCCATGGACCGAGACGCAGGCCGCCTCGCCAATGGCCATGAGGCCCGGCACCACGCTCTCCGGATCGCCGTCCCTGAGGGTGAGCACCTCGGCATGATAGTTGGTGGGGATGCCCCCCATGTTGTAATGCACCGTGGGCAGTACCGGAATGGGATCGCGTGTGACATCCACCCCGGCAAAGATCTTGGCCGTTTCCGCGATACCCGGCAGGCGCTCGCGGATCACTTCGGGATCCAGATGCTCCAGGTGCAGATGGGCGTGGTCCTTGTGCGGCCCGACGCCCCGGCCTTCGCGCACCTCCAGGGTAATGGCGCGGCTGACCACATCCCTTGAGGCCAAGTCGCGGGCATGGGGCGCGTAGCGCTGCATGAAGCGCTCGCCTTCCGAATTGGTGAGGAAGCCTCCTTCTCCGCGCACGCCCTCGGTAATCAGGCAACCCGCGCCATAAATGCCGGTGGGATGAAATTGCACGAACTCCATGTCCTGCAAGGGCAGTCCCGCGCGCAGCACCATGGCGTTGCCATCGCCGGTGCAGATATGGGCCGAGGTGGCGGAGAAATAGCAACGCCCGTAACCGCCGGTGGCAACCAGGGTGACGTGCCCCCGGAACAGGTGCAGGGAACCGTCGTCCAGTCGCCAGGCCAGAACGCCCAGGCACTCGCCCTCCTCCATGATCAGATCCAGCGCGATGTACTCGACGAAGAACTCAGCCTGGAACTTGAGGGACTGCTGGTAAAGCGTGTGCAGTATGGCGTGGCCGGTATGATCCGCCGCGGCGCAGGTCCTCTGGGCCGTGCCATCGCCGAAACGGGTGGTCATGCCACCGAAGGGGCGCTGGTATATACGGCCGTCGGCTGTCCTCGAGAAGGGCACGCCGTAATGTTCCAGTTCGATGACGGACGGAACCGCCTCGCGGCACATGTATTCGATGGCATCCTGATCGCCCAGCCAGTCCGACCCCTTTACGGTGTCGTACATATGCCAGCGCCAGTCGTCCTCGCCCATGTTGCCCAGTGCCGCGCTGATGCCGCCCTGGGCGGCGACGGTGTGGCTGCGGGTGGGGAAGACCTTGGTAAGGCAAGCGGTCTTGAGCCCCTTCTCGGCCAGACCCAGGGTGGCGCGCAGGCCGGCGCCGCCCGCGCCGATGACGACGGCGTCGTAGTAGTGGGTAACGATCTCGTAGGCCTTGCCCATGCTCAGGTCCCGAAGGCGATGCGGAGGATGGCCAGCACCGCCGCCAGCCCGCCCGCAGCGCAGGCAAACTGAGCCAGGAGCAGACAAGCCACTTTCACCGGGCGTATGTGGACATAATCCTCGATGATCACACGCAGCCCGAGGTGACCATGGAGGAAGGCGAGAGCCGCGACGGCGACGGCGAGAAAAGCGTTCCAGGGCGCCCGGAGCCAGCCCAGCGCCTGGTCATAGCCGACACTGGGCAGCTGAGCCAAAGCGAATCCGAGCCAGAGTCCCAGCGGTATCAGCAAAAGGCCGCTGACCCGCTGCCGGAGCCAGTCGCTGGAACCGCTGTGGGCAGATCCCAGTCCGCGGGCTCGCCCAAGAGGCGTGCGGTAAGCCTTGCCGCTCCCCTGCTTCACGCCCACCAGGCAACCAGCCCCGTAAGCAGCAGGGCCGCCGCCAGTTCATACCCGGCGTGGCGATTGAGGCGCTCCCGCTCGAAGCCGTGGCCGATATCCCACAGCAGATGACGTACCCCATGGCACATATGAAAAAACAGGGAAAACAGCCAGGCCCAGAGCAGTGCCCGGCCTAAAGCCGATTGCATACCGGCCTGGATGCTGAGAAAAGCTTCCCGGCCCGATGCGAGGCCCATCAGAACCAGGGTCAACAGGAACATGCCCGCGACCAGCAGGACCCCGGTGACGCGGTGGCTGATAGAGAAGATGGCGGTGGGCGGCAGGCGGTAAACCTGCAGGTGGGGCGAAATTGGCCGCTCGGTCATGTAAGTTGCAATGCGCGATATGAACTTAAGTCCTTGCTGTCCGAAGACCGGTTTCCATAGAAGCTTCGGCTGGGACCTACCTGGTCCCGCCGTCCCCTGGGCAAGGCTCGATTATAGCGCACAAGCCGGCGCATCCTGCGCGGACAGTGCTGGTTAATTCAGTGCTTACCGTTTGCAGCACCGCGCCCGCAGTCCGTTTCAGCCGGCGTCATCCTTGCGTCCATCGGCCTTGCGCGTTCCCGACACCTGGGAGGATGACTTACGGCTGACCTTGTCCTGATACATGTTGAGGTCCGAGGCGTTGAGCAATTCGTCTACTGTATCGCCATCGTCCGGATAGATGGCGATGCCTATGCTGGTGCCGATCATGGGAATGGCGGATCGGCTGGCATCACCGGCGGGATTGCGGAATGCGCGCTTGATCTTGCGCGCCACGTGCTCGGCGCTGGCGCGGCCATCGACGCCCTGCAGCAGGATCACGAATTCGTCGCCGCCCAACCGCGCCACGGTGTCGATCTCGCGCACGCTGCGCATGAAAATGCGCGCGGCACGCTGTAGCACCTTGTCTCCGATCTGATGGCCGTAGTAATCGTTCACCCCCTTGAAGCCGTCCAGGTCCAGGAACAGCACGGCATGCATCAGCCCCTGACGCTTGGCTACCGCCAGCGATTGTTCCAGGCGGTTCATGAACAACTGACGGTTGGGCAAACCGGTAAGCGCGTCGAAGTTCGCCATATAGAACAGCTTGTTGCCCTGCTCAAGGCGTTTCATCTCGCGCTTATGGTGGCTGCTGGCGTATACCAGCAGCAGCGGGAACACCAGGGTACCCCCGGAAAGGATGGCCGCCAGCATGTCCCAGTTGATATCCTCCCAGTCCAGGCTGCGTTCCACCTCGATCGCATAAGGCTGCTGGTCGCCCGCCAGAGACCGCACCACGCTGAACCTGGGAAAGATCAGGGCCGCCAAGGAGCCGGGCGCAAAGGCCTCGCGCCGGATGAGATAGTCGCGATCCTCGGCACTGGTTCCCTGCAGGTAGACGAACACGGATAGGCGCGTATCGCCAATAACCTGGGGTGGCAACAAACTGGATGCCTTGCACAGGAGCACGGCAACAAATTCCCCTTGTGCGCTGGTCACCGGCCGCAACAGGGCATAGCCGAGGTCACCGCCGCCCACCCGGAAGGGCGGCGTAGCCATGGCATCTCCCGCCACCAAGGACCGCCGCAAGGTATCCCTGAAGAAGGGCGCCGAGTCCGCATCCAGACCCAGCAGCACGAGTTCCTGCGGCTCGGCTGACTCCAGGAAACTGATCAGCCGGTAGGACGGTTTATCCTCCAAGCCGCGAAAGGGCGCGGTGCGCTCCCCGGCATAGGCCTTGGCCTGGAACTCCTTGGCGCCCTCGGCCTGACGCTGCAAGACAAAGTTCTCCAGGTCCGGCTTGTTCACCTTACGAATCAGGCCCAGAGCGTACAGCGGGCCATGATCGTGGACCACCGCGCGGGCGTAAGCTCCCAGGGCGACATCGTCGTTCAGGTCGCTACCCTGCAGGAAGGCCGCGAACCCACGCAGCGCGATGCGGTTCTGATTGACCACGCTTTCCAGGTAGGTGGCGATGAAATAGGCGTTCTCGGCGAAACGCTCCTTCTCGCGCCGAATGTCCTGCGACACGGTGATCGCCACGAACAAGGCAAGCAGGATGAAAAACGTGCCGACCAGGAGAACATAGATGTTGAAACGCGGGGGCTTATTCATTTCCCTGTGCATCCCAGCCTCGCCCCGAAAGGTTCATGTTCGCCGCAATCCGCCAAACTCGTGTCCAGATATCCTGTTTCCGATGTCCAAAGCTTATGCCGCTCCCCCGCGCCGTGCCAGTGTCTCCCAGCGGCGACGCCTCTACGGGCTAAGACGTTCCCGGCCGTGCCTTGCTGTTGCTGATGCCGTGAGGCACATGTCCGGTTGCCACATGGCAGCTGGCGGATTCGCAGTGGCCTTGCTGATCGTCAAAGAAAATGTCCGCCTCGAAAGCCCGGAGGAACGGCCCCTTCTCCATCCCGCCCAGGAACAAGGCCTCATCGATGCGGATGTTCCAGGCGCGCAGGGTCCGCACCACCCGCTCGTGCGCCGGCGCGCTGCGGGCCGTCACCAGGGCGGTGCGAATGGGCGAGGACTCCGCATCGAAACAGCGCTGCAAGTGGTGCAGGGCCCCGAGGAAGCCCTTGAATGGCCCGCCGCTCAGGGGCGTGCGCGCCTGCTCGGTCTCGTTGTCGGTGAAAGCCTGAAGGCCGCGCGCCTGGTAAATGCGCTCGGACTCGTCTGAGAACAGCACGGCGTCACCGTCGAAGGCGATGCGCAGTTGTTCGGTCGGGCTGCTGCCGATCTGGGAAGAAAAGATGGTGGCCGCGGCGTAGCCCGCGTCCAGGGCCTTCACCACGTCCTCCGCGTGGGCCGACAGAAACAAATCGGCGCCGAAGGCGGGAATGTAGCCATAGGGCGACTGCCCACCGGTAAAGGCGGCCCGGCTGATGTCGAGCCCATGATGCTTGATGGAGTTGAAGATGCGCAGCCCGGTGTCGGCGCTGTTGCGCGAAAGCAGGATGACTTCCACCAGCGGCTTCTCGGCCTTGGCGTTGAGAGCCAGGAGCTTGCGCACCAGCGCGAAGGCCACGCCAGGCTCCAGCAGCTCGTCCTCGTGCTCCACCTGATAGCGGCAATAGGCCTCCCTGCCCTCGGTCTCATACAGCCGGTGCGAGGCGTCCAGATCGAACAGGGCCCGCGAAGAGATCGCGACGACCAGCTTGCGGTCCAGTTGCACCGGGGCGTCCCCTATTCCCGCCGCCAGGTGGTGCCGGAAGGCGAGTCCTCCAGGACGATGCCCTGGCGCTTCAGCTCATCCCGGATGCGATCGGCCTCGGCCCAGTTCTTGGCTTTCTTGGCGTCCTGTCGGCACTGGATAAGCGCCGCGATCTGCGTTGCATCCAGACCTCCCGTCTCGCCTTCGCCGTTGCCCTGCAACCAATCCTCCGCCGTGTCGCCGAGCAGCCCCAGGATGCCGGCAAGCTCTTTGAGCACGCCCGCGAGGCTGTGCGCAGCAGCCGGGTCGGCCTCCTTCTGCCGGTTGATTTCCCGCGCCAGTTCGAACAGCACCGACAGCGCCACCGGCGTGTTGAAGTCGTCCTGCATGGCCGCTTCGAAGCGTTCCCGGTACTCGGCGCCGAAACCTTCGCCGGATTCCGGTTCCAGACCGCGCAGGGCGGTATACAGGCGCGTCAGCGCCGCATTGGCCTCATCCAGGTTCTCGTCCGAATAATTCAGCGGACTGCGGTAGTGGCTGTTGAGGATGAAGAAGCGCACCGCCTCCGGCCGGTAGCGCTGCAGGATCTCGCGTACCGTGAAGAAATTGCCCAGGGATTTGGACATCTTCTCCTCGTTGACGCGCACGAATCCGTTATGCATCCACAGGTTCACGAAGGTCTCGCCCGTGGCGCCCTCGGACTGCGCAATCTCGTTTTCGTGATGGGGAAACTGCAGGTCCATGCCGCCGCCGTGGATGTCGAAGTGCTCACCCAGGCAGCCGGTGGACATGGCCGAACACTCGATATGCCAACCGGGACGGCCCGGGCCCCAGGGCGATGCCCACTGCGGCTCGCCAGGCTTGGCCGACTTCCACAGCACGAAGTCCAGGGGATCGCGCTTGGCCTCGTCCACGTCCACCCGCTCGCCGGCGCGTAGTTCCTCGATGTTCTTGCCGGACAGGCGACCGTAGCCGGAGAAGCGGCCCACCGCGTAGAACACGTCGCCGTTGCCACCCACATAGGCATAGCCCTGGTCCTGCAGGCGCTGGATCATGGCGATGATGGCGTCGATGGAATCGGTGGCCCTGGGCTCGTGATCCGGCGGCAACACCCCCAGGGCCTGCTCGTCCTCGTGCATGGCGTCGATGAAGCGCGCTGTCAGCTCAGCGATGGACTCGCCCTTCTCCGCAGCGCGCTTGATGATCTTGTCGTCGATGTCCGTGATGTTACGCACATAGTTCACCTGGAAACCCAGGTGGCGCAGGTAGCGCACCACCGTGTCGAACACCACCATGACCCGCGCATGCCCCAGGTGGCAGTAGTCGTAAACGGTCATCCCGCACACATAGATGCCGATCCTGCCCGGCGCGATGGGAGCGAAGGTTTCTTTCTTGCGGGTCAGCGTGTTGTGTATCTTCAACATCTTGGCTTGTTAGCGGTGTCAGGTGGTTGCCGGCAGGTACGCGCTCGGTCAGGGGTTCGGCAGGAAATCGGTCATGGGCAGTTCCCGCGCCACGAGGCCCAGGTCTTCGCCGCTCAGGGCGCGCCGGGCCCGCTCCAGTATAGGCGCCAGACCGGGCGCCAGGGGATAGCCTCCCAGTTCATCGGGCGCGACCCAGGCAGCGCTGGCGGCATCGTCGGCGGCACGGCAGTCGGCATCGCTACCCTCGACGAGCGTACCCAGGAAGTCGATGATGACATAGTGGAAACCTTGCTCGCGCCGCTCGACCATGGCGAGCACGCGTTGGACCTCGATCTGCACCCCGGTTTCCTCGCGGACTTCACGGCGGCAGGCCTCCACCAGCGATTCGCCCGGCTCTAGCTTGCCGCCCGGCACGTGCCAGCGGCCCTGCTGGGGTGGCGTGGCGCGCTGGATCAGCAGGACGCGGCCTTGCGCGTCGAAAACGATCCCCCCCACGCCGATCGCCGGTTTTGGCGCGGCGACCGCTCCCGCTTCTGAATCCGCGTTCACTGCGCTTCGCCGGCGTACTCCGCCAGGCGGCGGCGCAGGCGCGTGGGATCGAGGGCTGCATACAGCTTGCCGATCTCGGGCCCGTCCAGGCGCCCCGAGAGTGCCGCGCGCAAGGGCATGAACAACTGCTTGCCCTTGGCGCCCGTGCCGGACTTTAACTGGTCCATGAAATGCGCGAACGCGGGGCCGGCGCTGGCGGCCGCGTCCAGGGCCGCCAGGAAAAATGACTCTCCCGCCTGCCGCGCGATAGCCTCGGTTTCTGGCTCCATGGGCAGCTCATCCGTGAAAAGAATGCGCGCCCACTCATCGGCCTGGGCGGGAAACATGCAATTGCTGCGCACGATCTCGAGGAACAGGGAGCGGGACGGCGCCGGCGTGATGGCGCGGGTTTCCTCGCGCAGCCAGGCCCAGAGGGTATCCTCGTCCGCCGCCCGCACCGCCAGTTCCTGCCAGTGGTTGAGATGGGTGATGTCGAAACGTGAGGGCGATTTGCCCAGATGGGACAGGTCAAAGCGCGCCTTGAGATCCTCATGGGAAAGCAGGTCGTCGCTATCGTAATGATGCCCCACCCGCGCCAGCATGTTGTTCACCGCCTCGGAAAAATAACCTTCCTCACGCAACTGATTGATGCTGCGGCTGCCGTTGCGCTTGGACAGCGGCGCGCCATCGTCGCCCACGATGAGCGAGATATGGGCATAGGCGGGTGCCGCGAGACCTAAGGCCTCCAGCAGCAGCAACTGGCGCGGGGTATTGGCCAGATGGTCCTCGCCGCGCAGCACCAGGGTCACGCCCATCAGGGCATCGTCGATGGCGTTGCAGAAGAAAAAAGCTGGCGTACCGTCGGCGCGGCGGATGATGAAATCGCCTATGTCGCCCGCCTGGAATTTCTGGGGCCCGCGCACGGCGTCCTCGAACTCCACGGCCTGTTCGCGAGGCACCCGAAACCTGAGGGTGGGCTGAAGACCTTCCGCGCGCTTGCGTTCCACCTCCTCGACCGAAAGATGGGCGCAGCGCCCGCTGTAACGAGGCGGCTGACCGGAGCTGAGCTGCACCTTGCGGGTGACTTCCAGCTCCGCCGCCGAGCAGAAGCAGGGATAGGCCAGACCGCTGGACTCCAGTTCCTTGTAGTAGCGTGCGTACACCGCGCCGCGGCGGGACTGGAAATAATCGTCCGGCTCGGCACCCGCAGGACCTTCGTCCCAAGCAAGCCCCATCCAGCGCAGGTCGGCCAGCAACTCCTGCACGAACTCGGCGCGGGAGCGCTGGGCATCGGTGTCCTCGATCCGCAACAGGAATCGATCCCCAGACAGGGCGCTGAACAGGGCCGTGCGGGCATTGCCCAGGTGCATGAAGCCGGTGGGGCTGGGAGCGAATCGGGTCTTGGCGTGAGTCATGGGTGCGTAGGCGAATGGCCGACGCGGAACTTTATCAATTTCAGGCGTTTTTGCGCAACCGCGCGCGGGGGGCGCTTCAAAAGACAAGGCAACAGCCCAAGGCCAGCTTCACGCGAACTGCATCGCCAAAAGCCCCGGAATCTGTCAAAATTTCAGCATCGGATCGAACGCGGCCGACGTGGTTGCACGCGCGGATTGCCCTCGCATCAGACCTGAGCGCGCGCTCTCCGCCGCCAACACCCCACCGGAGCACCCTTTTTGGAGATTCTGTCGAGCAACGGCGTTCTCATCGCGGCAGTGCTAGTTTTGAGCACGGCCGCCTGCCTCATCTGGTTCCTGGGTGGCGCGCCGCGCGCTTTCCGCCACCCCTACCAGAAACATACCGCTCTGTTCTCTCCGGACGACCGCGTGTTCTACCACGCGCTGCGGCGCGCGGTGGGCGACAGCTACGAAATTTTCGCCAAGATCCGGGTGGGCGACATCATCCTGCCCAAGAAGGGCGTTTCCAGGAGTGAAACCCGGCTCGCATTCAGCCCCATCACCGGACGCCAGTTCGACTTTGTCCTGTGCGAACAGTCGAACATGACGGTGGCCTGTGTCATCCAGTTGAACGACAAGACCAATCCGGCGCGCATGCCCGAGGCCGGCGATCCGATCAGGGCGGTGTGCGAATCGGTGGCCCTGCCCTACGTCAGCTTCCAGATCCAGGCCGACTACCCGGCGGAGGATCTGCGGGAGCGCCTGCAGCGGGCCATGAGCCGCGAACCCTTCTACCTGGCGGAGACCGATGGACGCGTCGAGCCGCATATCTCCAGCTTTGACGACCTCAAGTTCTAGGGCCAGGCCATTTCGGGCGCGTCCATCTTCGGCTATCTTATCGCCTTCCTGCCATCGACTGGCCTTTCCGTCATCTGAGTACCTAAGGAGCAAAACATGGGAATCGGTATATGGGAGCTGGTGCTCCTGTTCTTGATCGTGTTGGTGGTGTTCGGCACCAAGCGCCTGCGCAATATCGGCGGCGACCTGGGCAGCGCCATCAAGAGCTTCCGCTCGGCCATGAACGAGAGCGAGGGTGAAAAGAAGGCCGGCGAGGGCGAGCACGTCATCGACGGCGAGGCCCGCAAGGACGACAAGAGCTGATCGCCCCGCAGTCCGCCCATGTTCGACGTAGGCTTCTGGGAAGTCGCGCTGATAGCGCTCATCGCCTTGCTGGTTTTCGGGCCCGAGCGCCTGCCGCGGGTTGCGCGCGAAGCGGCGCTCTGGATCAGGAAGGCGCGCCACGCGGTCACTTCGGTGCGCGACGAGATCAATCACGAGTTGGAATTGCAGGACTTGAAACAGTCGCTGCAGGACAAGAAGCGCCAGATCCAGGCCAGCCTGGAGGAGTCCATCGAGATTTTGCCTTCGGACACCGAGAAACGCCCCAAGCCCGCGGACGATGCGAATGACGGCCAGGCACACTGAGCCGGAGGATAGCGAGCAGCCCTTCATTTCGCACCTGATCGAGCTGCGCGACCGGCTGCTGCGCGCCATCCTGGCGGTGCTCCTGGCGTTCCTGGGGCTGGCCTATTACGCCAACCCCATCTACAACTACCTGGCCGGGCCCCTGATGAAGCACATGCCGGCCGGCTCGCAGATGATCGCCATCGAGGTGGCCTCGCCCTTCCTCACCCCGTTCAAGCTGACCCTGTTCGTCGCGATCTTCGCCTGCATTCCCTATATCCTCTACCAGGCCTGGGCCTTCGTGGCGCCGGGACTGTACCGGCATGAAAAACGTCTGATCCTGCCCCTGCTGGTTGCCAGCACGTTCCTGTTCTACGGCGGTGTCGCCTTTGCCTACTATGTGGTGTTCCCGCTGGTGTTCGCCTTCATGACCGCGGCAGCCCCCGAAGGCGTGGTGGTGATGACCGACATCACCCAGTACCTGGATTTCATCCTGACTATCTTCTTCGCCTTCGGCGCGGCTTTCGAGGTGCCGATCCTCACCATCCTGCTGGTGTGGGCCGGGATCATTTCCCGCGAGGACATGGCGGAGAAAAGGCCCTATGTCATCGTCGGCGCCTTCATTATCGGCGCGGTGCTGACGCCGCCCGACGTGATCTCGCAGACCCTGCTGTCCATCCCCATCTGGCTGCTGTTCGAGGTCGGCTTGTGGTTCTCACGCTTTTTTACGCGCGAGGAGGCAGGTATGGAAGCGGAGCCGGCCGCCTTGCCTGGGGCCGGAGGTCCGGCAACGCAGGTCGAACGTCCCAAGCGGATTTCAGAGGATGGCTGACGACGGGAGCGGACGCCGATGATCCTGCTATTCACGGATTTCGGGGCGGAAGGCCCTTACGTGGGACAGGTCGAGGCGGCCATCCATCAAATCTGCCCCGAGCATCGGGTCATCAACCTGGTCAGCAACGCGCCGTCCACCGAGCCACGGTTGGGTGCCTATCTGCTGGCGGCCTTGGCGCGAAGCTTCCCGCGCGGTTCGATTTTCCTCTGCGTGGTGGACCCCGGCGTGGGCGGCCAGCGCCTCCCCGTGGTGCTGGAAGCCGACGATCGCTGGTTCGTGGGCCCGGACAACGGCCTGCTCAACTCAGTGGCCGTGCAGGCCGGTGAGGTCCGCTGGCGGCAGATCGAGTGGCGTCCGGAAAACCTGTCCAACAGCTTTCACGGCCGGGACCTGTTCGCTCCTGTGGCGGCCCGCATCGCCCGGCGCGACTTTGCCTGGACCACCGGACTGACCAAAGGTCCCGACCTCGCGGCCTGGCCCGCCGACATCGCCGCCATCATCTATTTCGATCATTACGGCAACGCGGTAACCGGCTGCCGCTACGGTTACGATTGGGAAGGCAAGACCCTGTTGATAAATGGCAGGCGCCTGCAGCAGGCCGGCACCTTCTGCGATGTGCCGGAAGGTCAGGCGTTCTGGTACTGCAATTCCATGGGGCTTATCGAGATCGCTGCCAACCGGGGGCGGGCGCAGGATTGCCTGACGCTGAGCCTGGGGATGGGATTTCGTTTCGACGAATAGGCCGCGTCCGCCTACTCACAGAAGAACTGGAACAGATTCTCGCCGATACGGAGCTTGTCGCCGCTGCTGAGACGTACCGTCTCCTCACCCACCGCGCTCCCATTGATCTGTACCGACTGGGTGGCGGACAGCGCCGATAAAAAGTACCCATCCTTGCGCTTGGCGATGACGGCCGAGCCCGATTCGTCCTTGCCGAGCCGCGTCATTCCGCCGCGCAAGGGAATCATCAGGCCTATGCTCTTGCCCCTGAGCACCTGAAGACTGGCCTCGGGGGCATGCGTAAGAGGTTTGAAGCCCTGCTGGCCCGATCCGAACTGCGCATCCTCATCGCGAAAGATGATTTCGTGCTTGCCCACGGTGATGCGGTCGCGGTCCGCCAGGGCGTGCTCGGAAACCTTCTGGCCGTTTACCAGCACCGGGTGCGCTGCATCCACTGCGAACAGGCGCAAGCCATTGTCCTTCATGCGCACCACCGCGTGGCGCGGCGCCACCGCCAGGCTGTCGATGTGCAGCGCATTGCCCGGATCGCGGCCGATGTTGATCTCTTCCGCCTCGATAGGCAGCTCCTGCAGTGTTCTGTCCTTAAAGGTCAAGATGAGACGGGCCATCGCCGATCAGCCGTGCATGCGTACGTTGCGCGAAGTATAGACGCAAAGCTCAGGCCAGGGCGAGCGCGGCCCGCCGGGCTCAGGCCAGGGCTTGGGGATAGAAACGGCACTGGCGGATCACATTGCCCTCGGTGCGGGTGATCTCCAGCCGATGTTCGAACAATTGCAGGCTGGTGCCGGGTTCCGGGATCGTTTCCAGGTACTCGATGATGAGGCCATTGAGGGTCTTGGGGCCTTCCGTGGGCAAAGCCCAGCCGGTGATGCGGTTCAGCTCGCGCAAGGTGATGCTGGCGTCCACCAGGTAACAGCCGTCCTTTTCCTGTTTCACGTCCAGGGTCGTGGTGGTGAACTCGCCGACGATCTCCTGCAGCAGGTCCTCCAGGGTGACCAGGCCCAGCACGTCCCCGTACTCGTCGATGATCAGGCCGAAGCGCAGCTGCTCCTGCTTGAAGTTGAGCAGCAACCGGTGCAGGGGCATGTTTTCGGGAATGAAATAGATGCGGTCTAGGTTCTTGACCAGGGTCTCCTTGCTGAAATCGCCGCGGCTCATGGCGATGAGGATCTTGCGCAGGTGCAGTAGTCCGAACACCTTGTCGATGCTCCTGCGGTAGACCGGCAGACGGGTGTGCACGCTGTTGCGGACCTGCTCGACAATGTCCTCCAGTGAATCCTCCAAATCGATGCCGACGATTTCGTTGCGCGGGATCATGATGTCCTCGGCCGTCGCGGACTCCAGATCCAGCACGCTCAGCAGCATGTTCTGGTAGCGTTCGGGGATCATGGCGCTGGCCTCGGCCACCACCGTCCGCAATTCCTCCTTGTTCAGGGCGCCGTGGGCCTGGTGATCGGTTTTAAAGCCCAGCAGCCTCAGCAGGATGATGGCAATGGTGTTCACCACCCAGACCACCGGGTAGAACAAGCGCATCAAAGGCAGGATGACCCAGGACGCGCGAAACGCCAGCTTGTCGGGATACAGGGCGGCCAGGGTCTTGGGCGCCACCTCGGAAAAAATCAGGATTATCAGGGTCAACACCCCAGCCGCGATGGCGATGCCCGCCTCCCCCACCACCCGCAGCGAAATGACCGTCGTCAGGGACGAGGCCATGATGTTGGCGAAGCTGTTGCCCAACAAAATGAAGCCGATGAGGCGATCTGGCCGTTTCAGCAGGGTCTGGGCCCGCATGGCGCCGGGATGCCTGGCTTTGACCAGATGCATCAGCTTGTAGCGGTTCAGTGTCATCAGAGCGGTTTCTGCCCCGGAAAAGAAGGCCGAAAACAGCAGCAACAGCACCAGGCAGGCGATGAGGACGCCTAGGGGAATATCGTTCAAGGGCGGGTCGGACTCCGGACCGGGGGTATGGAATTTCTAAGGTCAAGCGCAGTCAAAGTCAAGTAATCTGCCGAGGCGATTTTGCCTGCCACGGCCGGATTCTGCGCCGGGTGGACCTTTTGCGCTATTGACATTCCCGCCCTCGGCCAAAATACTCAAGCTCGGCTCGATGTTCCGTCGGGCCGACAATATCTATAACGACAATCGAGAGGTCATGCCATGAAGAAGTCATTGATTGCGCTTGCCGCTGCATTGCTGTTCTCCGCTACTCTCGCAATGGCTGAAACCGAGCACACCAACGCCACCCTGGAACATGCCACCGCCGCCGTGACCCACGGCGAGATGGGCCACGCGCCCATCCTGGTGGAGCACGCCGAGGCGGCCCTGACCCACGCCGAGGCCGCCCAGAAGGCCGAGGCCAACCCGCACATGGCGGAGGCCATCACCCATCTGAAGGCCGCCATAGAAGCCGGCAAGGCCGGCGACGCCAAGGGAGCCACGGAGCACGCCAAGATGGCCGTGGAACACATCAAGATGGCTGGCGGCACATCCAAGTAATCCGCGCCCGCCACGAAACGAAACGGACAGCCCTGGCTGTCCGTTTTTTTGACCGCCATGAACGACACCCTGAATCCCATCCTGCACCGCGTCGAAACCCTTCTGGAGCGTCTGGAAGCGCTGCTCCCGCCCGCACCCAGGTCCCCCGACTGGGACACGGCTTCGGCTTTCCGCTGGTGCGGCTCCGCGAAGCCCGAGCGCCTGAGGCGCATCGCCCGCCCCTTGACCTTGCGGCTGGAGGACATCCGCTGCCTGGACCGCCAGAAAGAAGCCATCGACCGCAACACCCGCCAGTTTCTCGCCGGCTATCCCGCCAACAACGTACTCCTCTGGGGCTCGCGCGGCACCGGCAAGTCTTCCCTGATCAAGGCGCTGTTGCACCAGTATCAAGCCCAGGGACTGCGTTTGATCGAGGTGGAGCGCCAGCACCTCGTGGAGTTGCCGGATATTCTCGACTGCCTGGACGGAAGGCCGGAAAAATTCGTGCTGTACTGCGACGACCTTTCCTTCGAAGCCGACGATGGCAGCTACAAGAACCTCAAGGCGGTGCTGGAAGGCTCGCTGGCAGGGCTCAGTCCCAACGTGCTGGTGTACGCCACCTCCAACCGCCGCCACCTGCTGCCTGAATTCCTGCAGGAAAACCAGCAGGCGCGGCATCTGGACGGGGAAATCCACCACGGCGAGGCGGTGGAGGAAAAGGTCTCCCTCTCCGAACGCTTCGGCCTCTGGCTATCCTTCCACCCCTTCACCCAGGATCAATACCTGGAGATCGTCCGCTACTGGCTGGAGCAACTGGGCAGCCTGCCCGACGACTTCGAACCGGTGCGCCTGCTGGCCCTGCGCTTCGCTCTCGAACGCGGGTCGCGCAGCGGGCGCGTGGCGGCCCAGTTCGCCCGCGACTGGTGTGGACGCACGCGGCTGGAGCAGCAGCCTGGCGCCTGATGGCGCCATCAGTTCCCCGTGGCCTCCTCCAGCCATCCCAAGTAGGCCAGCGCCTCCGCCTGCGACTGGCCGCAGGTATCCTCCGCCGCGCGGAAGCCCGCGCACACCTTGGGACGCGCGGGATCACGGAAGATGCGGCAGCGCAAATCCTCGGTCAGTTGCACGCAGCGCACGCCCGCCGGCTTGCCCTGCGGCATGCCGGGAATGGGGCTCGAGATGGAAATGGCGATACAACAGGCGCCGCAGCCTACCCGGCAGTCCATGCGCACTCCAGAGAGGACAAGACCCGGCGCAGCCGCCCCTGCATCTGCGGCAGTTCGCTCGCCGCATAGGGCTCCGGCGTAAACCGTCCCCACACGGGCCCGGGCCAGGCGGGGTCGTCGCAGTAACGCAGCACGTGATGCAGGTGCAACTGCGGCACCAGATTGCCGATGGCCGCGATGTTGAGCTTGTCCGCGGCGAACTCCGCCATCAGCGGACGCGCCAAGGACGAGGATTCCCGCAGCAACTGCTGCTGCTCCGCCTCCGGCAGATGGAAGATTTCGGTCACGCCTGGACGCTGCGGCACGAGGATCAGCCAGGGATAGCGCCGCTCGTTCATCAGCAACAGCCGGCACAACGGGAGCCGGGCCAGTTCCACGCAGTCCTGGGCCAGACGCGGATGCAACTGGAAGCCGGCCGCCGTCTCAGGTGCCATCGGCGCTCCGCACACGCAGATCGCTGCCGAAAACGCGCTTGATCCAGTGGGTCATCACCGGCACTCCGATGATCAGATAGGGGTAATAGGCGATGGTTCGCCAGACAATGGCCAGGGACAAGGCCGCGCCGGCGGGCACCAGATCGCGGAACAGCCAGGAGAATCCCAACTCCGCCAGACCGGCGCTGCCCGGCGTGGGCGAAACCACCATGATGATCCACAATACGGCCTGGCGCCCGGCGATCAGCGCCTGGTCGAAAAAGCCATAGGGCGTTTCGGTAAAGGCCGCCAGCACGCAGTTCAAGACCAGGTAGCGGCCGATCCAGGCCAGGGATGTGGCCGCCCATACCTTAAGCCACCAGCGCGTCGACCGCCCGCGAAGGTCCTTGGACGCGATCAGCAACTCGTTCGCCATGTGCAGGCCACGCGCCCGCCAGCGGTGCGTGAACGGCAGGGTGAACAAACGGGTCAGCCACCAGTTGACCCAGGTCGGCGCGACGAACAGGGCGCCGACGAGCAAGACCACATAAGCCGCCATGCTGCCCCAGGCGCTCCAGAACAAGGCCAGCACGCTGTCTCCCAACAGGTCGGAGGGAATCCACTCCAGGGGCGCGAAGATGTCCTTCTGCGGAATGATCAGGCTCACCAGAAAAGGAATGCTGATGTAGAACACCTGATCCAGAAAAACCGTGGTGAACACGATGGCGGTGCTCCGTCCCAGGCTCAGCCCCTCCTTGCTCAGCATGAACAGCGCCACCGCGGCGCCGCCGACCATGGAGGGCGAGACCGCGGCGAAAAAATCCCACAGCAGGACCACCTGCAGGCTGTGCCGCCAGCGCAGATTGCCATCGGTGAGGCTGCGCAATTGCCAGATGTAGCCGAACTCGCGCAAGCCCAGCATCAGCACGGCCAGGCCCAGCCACAGGAAGGTGCCGCCGTGCCAGTTCATCGCGGCCAGCACCTCCAGCGGCGTCTGCCCCTGCTTGATGAACTCCCGACGCATCACGTAGCCGACGATCAGGGTACCCAGCAGCACCGGCATGAGGATGCGGCCTGGATTGAACAGGCGCAATTCATCGCTGGTCTTTTGGCGGCGCATGCGGCCTGATCTCTTCTTCTCCTCGCTCAAGCCGGCCTCCGGGTGAGAAACATGGCATCGCCATAACTGAAGAAGCGATAGCGGCTGGCGACGGCGTGCCGGTAGGCCGCCATCACCGTTTCGTATCCGGCGAAAGCGCACACCAGGGTCAGCAGGGTGGACTCGGGCAGATGAAAATTGGTTAGCAGGGCATCCACGCAATGGAAGCGGAATCCGGGCCGGATGAACAAGCGCGTCTCCCCCCGAAAGGGCCGGAGCGTGCCGGAGGCCGCCGCCGTCTCCAGGGTGCGCACCGCCGTCGTGCCCACCGCCACCACCCGACCGCCACGGTCACGCGTCCGGGCTACGGAGTCCACCAGGGACTCGTCCAACTCGCAGTATTCGGCATGCATGACGTGCTCATCGAGATTCTCCACGCGCAGGGGCTGGAAGGTGCCGCTGCCCACGTGCAGGGTCAGATGGGCGCTCGCGACCCCCATGGCATCCAGGCGCGCCAGCATGGCCTGGTCGAAGTGCAGGCCCGCGGTCGGCGCCGCCACCGCGCCGGGCTGGCTGGCATATACGGTCTGGTAGCGTTCACGGTCCTCCACGGCATCGCCGCGCGCGATATAAGGCGGAAGGGGCATGTGGCCGATGCGGGACAGTAGTTCGGCGACCGGACCGACGGCAGCATCGAACTCCACCAGGAACAGATCGTCCTCCCGCCCCGTGACCACGCACTCCGTCCCGCCCTCCAGGCGCAAGACGGTACCCGGCTTGGGCGCCTTGCTGGCGCGGATGTGCGCCAGCATCCGGGTCGAATTCAGCAGGCGCTCCACCAGCAGTTCCACCCGCCCGCCGCTGGCCTTGTGGCCGAACAGGCGCGCCGGGATGACGCGGGTATCGTTGAACACCAGCAGATCCCCCGGCCGCAACAGTGCCGGCAGGTCGACGAACATTCGGTCTTTCCGGACACCCGTCGCTCCGTCCAGGTGCAGCAGGCGGCTGGCACCGCGCTCCGCCAGCGGCTGCTGCGCGATGAGGCTTTCGTCCAGTTCGTAGTGAAAGTCGCTCTTTCGCATGGCGCGATGGTAGCAAGATTCGAACATGTCGCGCAGTCTGGCGCCCGGCGGCCAAGTTCTCTATAATCCACACTCAAATGCCGGGGTGGCGAAACTGGTAGACGCGCCAGACTCAAAATCTGGTTGGGGAAACCCAGTGTCGGTTCGACTCCGACCCTCGGTACCAAATGACGGTATCAAGCCGTAGCGACACACAACAGAAACCCGTGAGCCGGAAGGCTTGGCGGGTTTTTTTGTGACCGTGAAATCCTCGACGGAACCTTGGAAAGCTTGGGCGTTCCAACCGTGGACCGCCACCACCGGAGCACCCCGTGACCTGTGCCATCCACTGGTTTCGCCGCGACCTGCGCCTGACCGAAAATCCCGCCCTGATCCGCGCCTTGCAAAGCGGTGTGCTGGTCATTCCCCTCTATATCCATAGCACGCAGGGGGAAGGCGATTGGGCCGCGGGCAGCGCCAGCCGCTGGTGGTTGCATCACAGCCTCCGCGCGCTGGATGAGTCGCTCAGAGCACTGGGCTCACGCCTGATCGTCCGTAGCGGAGAACCCCATCAAGTCCTGTCCGACCTGTCCGGGGAAACTGGCGCCGCATCCGTGTTCTGGAACCGCCGCTATGAGCCGGCGGGCATTGCCCTGGACAGCAACATCAAGGCGGCCTTGCGCGAACAAGGATTGCGGGTCGAAACCTGCAATAGCGCCCTGCTCTACGAGCCCTGGAGCGCCTGCCGCAGCTCGGGGGAGCCCTACAAGGTATTCACCCCGTTCTGGAAGAACCTCAAGATACTGGGACTCGACCTGCCCGTGCTGCCCGCACCGGCATCCCTTCCGCCCATCGCGGATTCCATCGCGAGCCTGGAACTGTGCGAGCTGAACCTGCTTCCGAAAATTCCCTGGGACACAGGACTCCGCGAGACCTGGCGGCCGGGCGAGGCCGGCGCACACGACTGCCTGGAGCGTTTTCTATCCGGTGCGCTCAGTGAATATGCCGCGCAACGGGATTTCCCAGCGGAACCGGGTACCTCGCGCCTGTCGCCTCACCTGCATTTCGGAGAAATCGGCCCCCGCCAGATCGTGGCGGCGCTGCGCACCCTGCCCGAGGAAACAGGATCAGGAAGCGACGCCTACGTGCGCGAATTGGCGTGGCGGGAATTTGCCCACCACCTGCTGTTCCATTTTCCGAGCACGCCGGATCAACCACTGGACGAGCGCTTTCAGGACTTTCCTTGGGCAGAAGCGGAGGCGGACGTTCTGTCCGCCTGGCAGCATGGCCGTACCGGCATCCCCCTGGTAGACGCGGGCATGCGCGAGCTATGGCACACCGGCTGGATGCACAATCGCGTGCGCATGGTGGTGGCCTCCTTTTTGGTCAAGAACTTGCGCATCCACTGGCGGCACGGCGCGCGCTGGTTCTGGGACACCCTCGTGGACGCCGATCTGGCCAACAACACCCTGGGCTGGCAGTGGACCGCCGGTTGCGGCGCGGATGCGGCGCCCTATTTCCGGGTCTTCAACCCGGTGCTGCAGGGCGCCAAGTTCGATCCAGCCGGTGCCTATGTCCGGCGCTGGGTGCCGGAACTGGCCGCATTGCCCGATGCCCTGGTGCACCGGCCCTGGGAAGCCGACGCCGGTCTGTTGAGTGCGGCATGCGGCGACTACCCGCCGCCGCTGGTGGATCTCAAAGCGAGCCGCGAAGCCGCCCTGCGCGCCTTCGAAACCTTGCGGCGCGGTGCCTGACGGAATCGCTTGGCGGAGGATTTAGCGTGCCCTGCACCAGGAAGGCGCAGGCTCCTGTGGTCTGCTAAAATTCCCGCCCTTTCCCTTCCAAGTCTGGAGTCTCGCATTTGCCTCTCTTCGTCCCCGGTCAACGTTGGATCAGCGAAACCGAACCCGAGCTGGGCTTGGGTACCGTCATCGAAACGGCGCCCGGCCGCGTTAGCGTCCTGTTTATCGCCAGCAGTGAACGCCGCACCTACGCCGCCGACAACGCGCCCCTGACGCGGGTGCGGTTTGCTCCCGGCGAGCGGCTGGAAAGTGCCGACGGGCAGGGTCTGACCGTGGAGGACGTGATCGAATCCGAGGGACTGATCACCTACCAGACCCTGAACGATCAGGGTGAGACCGTCCTGTTGGAAGAAATGGAGCTGAATCACTTCCTGCAGTTCAATAAACCGCAGGACCGCTTGTTCACCGGTCAGATCGACTCCTCCGCCCTGTTCAAGCTGCGCAGCCGCACCATACGCAAGCTGGGCGATCTGCAGCGCTCGCCGGTCCTGGGCCTGGTGGGCGCGCGCACCAGCCTGATCCCTCACCAGCTCTACATCGCCCATGAGGTCGCCACCCGCCTCTCGCCACGGGTGCTGCTCGCCGACGAGGTGGGCCTGGGCAAGACCATCGAAGCCGGGCTGATCATGCACCACCAGCTGCTGTCGGGGCGCGCCTCGCGGGTTCTGATCCTGGTGCCCGAGCCGCTCCTGCACCAATGGCTGGTGGAAATGCGCCGCCGCTTCAACCTGCGATTCAGCCTGTTCGACGACGCCCGCTGCTGGCAGGATGAGAGCGGCGACAACCCCTTCGAAAGCGAACAGTTGGTGCTGTGCAGCCTGGAGTTCTTCCGCGGCGAGTCGCAGCGCCAAGCCCAGGCGCTTGGCGCCGGATGGGACCTGTGCGTGGTGGACGAGGCCCACCATCTGCAGTGGTCGCCGGATACCCCGGGCGAGGATTATCGCTTCGTCGAATCCTTGGCCCGCCGCGTGCCCGGCATGCTGTTGCTGACCGCAACGCCAGAGCAACTGGGCAAGGAAAGCCATTTCGCCCGCCTGCGCCTGCTCGACCCTGACCGTTTCTATGATTTTGGCCAGTTCCTGGCGGAAGAAGAGCAATACCGGCCTCTGGCCGCCGTGATCGAACACCTGGCGGCAGCCGCCCCGCTGGACTCAGGCACCGTCGAAACACTCGCCGGCCTGTTGACCCACGACCGCGCCGAGGAACTCCTGGCCCGCATCGAAGCGGACGCTCAGGACGAGGCCGCCCGCAGGGAACTCATCCGCCTGATCCTGGACCGCCATGGCACCGGCCGCGTCCTGTTCCGCAACACGCGGGCCACGGTCAAGGGCTTCCCGCCGCGGGAGATCCTGCCCCGGGCCCTGCCCTGGCCGGAAGAATACCGCGTCGACGCCGCTTCGGACCTGGACAGCCTGCTGCATCCGGAAACCGCGCATCAGCCGGGTACGGAAGCCCCCTGGTGGAAGTTCGACCCCCGCGTCGGCTGGCTGATCGAGACCCTGCAAGAACTCAAACCGGCCAAGGTGCTGGTGATCTGTGCCAAGGCGCGCACCGCCATCCAACTGGAGGAAGCCCTGCGCGTGCGCGCCGGGATCGGCGCCGCCGTGTTCCACGAGGATTTGACCATCGTGGCGCGCGACCGCGCCGCCGCCTGGTTCGCCGATGCCGAGGAAGGCGCCCAGGTGCTCGTGTGCTCGGAGATCGGCAGCGAGGGACGCAATTTCCAGTTCGCCCATCATCTGGTGCTGTTCGACCTGCCCCTGAACCCTGATCTGCTCGAACAGCGCATCGGGCGCCTGGACCGCATCGGCCAGCGCGAGACCATCCGCATTCATATCCCCTATTTCCAGGGGAGCGCGCAGGAAACCCTGTTCCACTGGTATGTCAGGGGGCTCGAAGCCTTCAGCCGCCCCTGCCCCGCCGGGCAGGCGGTGTTTGCCGAACTGGGCGCGGAACTGAAGGCCCTGCTCGGCGCCGCCGATCCAGCCCGGCTCGATCAGCTGCTGCAATCGGCTGGACAACTGCGCGAGCGCATTCTGGATACCCTGCATGCAGGCCGCGACCGTCTGCTGGAGATGAACTCATGCCGGCGCGAGGAAGCCGAAGGCCTGGTGGCGCGCATCCGCCGCGCTGAGCAGGGCAAGAGCCTGTGGCCGTACCTGGAGGAGGTTTTCGACGCCTATGGGGTCACCGTAGAGGAACATTCCGAGCACTGCTACATCCTTGTGCCCGGTGACCACATGCGGGTTCCGCATTTTCCCGAGCTGCCCGAGGACGGCATCACCGTGACCCTGGACCGGAGCATTGCCCTGGCCCGCGAGGACATGGCCTTTCTGACTTGGGAGCATCCCATGGTGCGCGGCTGCATGGACCTGATCCTGAACAGCGAGCACGGCAACGCGGCCTTCGCCCTGGTGCGCCACGAGGACCTGGACCCGGGACAACTGCTGCTGGAAGCCATCTACCTGGTGGAATGCCCGGGGCCCAGACACCTGGGACTGGCGCGCTACCTGCCGCATACCCTGATGCGCCTGCTCAGCGACGCCGAGGGCCAGGATTTGAGCGCGCTTACGCCGGAAAGCTTCGAGGAAATTCGCCAGGTGATCGATCGCGAGGAACTGGCGGCGATGCTGCGCGGCCAGCGCAAGCCCTTGGAGAGCATGCTCAAGGCGGCGGAAGCGAAGGCCCGGCAACGCCTGCCTGGACTGATCGCGGAAAGCACGCAGCGCATGCTGGATGAGGCGACTGCGGAACTCAAGCGCCTGGCGGCCCTGCGCAAGGTCAATCCCTATGTGCGCCCCGAGGAACTGGATCTGCGCAAGCAGCAGGCCATGGAAACCCATGGCCACTTGCAGGCGGCGCAGATGCGGCTGGATTCGGTGCGGGTGCTGCTGACAGCCTGAGCGCCCCGCGCCTTGCGGCTATTCCTCGTCCTGGTTCGAGGCGGGAATGCTGCCCAGGACTCCCGAGGCCCTGGCCTGATCGACGGTCATCAGATAGGCCTGCTTGCCACGGAAGGGTTGCCGGGCTAGGAATTCCCTGGGTTCGATCTTGTCGCGCCGGGTGTCCAGGTAAGCCACCACGATGCCGTCGGGGTGCTGGGTGAGCCAGGGCGTGACATTGGCCGCGGTCAACTCGGTCACTGGCTGGCGCAATCGACCGGGAAACTGGAACTGGTCGTGATAACGGCCCAGGTTGGCCACGGCGGCGCCCTGCTCCTGCCAGTGCCGCACGGCGGCCGCCAGCGGCTCCACCGTGAAGCGGGCAAAGGCGTGGTCGGCGATATACAGGTGCAGCAACAAATAACTGCCCGCGCTGAGCCCCGCCAGGGCCGGCATCCAGCGCTGGGGTCGCCCGCCCTGCCAAAACGCCAAGGCGGCCAGCAGCATCACCAGCAGACCGGGCCAAAGCGGAACGGCTTCCCAGGCACCCGGCTTGCCGGGCATGCCTGCCAGGGCAAAGAAGCTCATGGCGGCTCCAGCCACGGCGAATAGGCCGGCTGGAACCGCCAGGCTGGCCCGTTCGATGCGCGCCGTCAACCGTCCCGCCGCCAGGGCAAAGGCCGGCATCAGCGGTACCAGGTAGTGCACCTGCTTGCCGCTGATGAAGGAAAAGGCCACGAACACCGGGGAAGCCCAGCACAGGCAGAAGCGGAGTCCTGAATCGAAACCGGACTGCCGGCGCAGATCCAGCGCCGCCCGCCACAAGGCCGGCGACAGCAGCCAGGGGAACAGCAACGCCGGCAGCAAGGGCAAGTACCACCACAGCGGGCGCTGGTGGGCAAAGGACTTCACCATGCGGTTAGCGGTCTGTCCCCAGAAGATGGCATGGCGATAGGCTTCGCCGCCGCGGATGCCCGCCGGCACCGCCCAGGCCAGGGCCAGCAATGCACCGCCCAGCACCGCCAGGCCCAGCCCCCCGTACCAGCGCCGCCAAGCCAGCCCGGGCCGCCACCAGGGCGCCAGCAAGGCGGGCGGCAGCAGATGCAGCAGAACCACGGGGCCCTTGGTCAGTACGCCCAGGCCTATGGCCAGCGCCAACAGCAGGAAGCCGCGCAACATGGCGCCGTCAGACGCCTTGAGTATGCCCAGCAGCCCCGTGAGCACGCAAACGGCCAGGGGCACGTCGAACATCACCAGGGTCGAAGACAACATCCAAAGGCCCGTGGATGCCAGGATCCACAACGCGGCGGCTTCGCTGCGGACATCGCCCGGCCATAGCCTTCGCGCCAGGGCCGCGGTCAGCAGCATGCCGCCCCATGAGGCCAGCAGTGAAACGAGGCGCGGCCACGCTTCGTTCACGCCGAACAGGTTCCAGCCCAGATTGATGAGCCAGAACAGCATGGGGGGCTTGTGGCTGTAAGGTTCGCCGTTTTTCAGCATCACCAGGTGATCGCCGGAGAGCCACATCTCCCAGGCAACACCCACGTAGCGCGTCTCGTCGATGGGCATCAGGGGCCGCGACACCAGCGCCGCCAGGGCAATCAGCAGCAAAAGGCCGGCGGGCCCCGCCGCCGTGCGGAGCAGGCTCACGCTTCGCCCTTCCTGGAGAACTGCAGGTCGCCAGCGTAATCGGACTGCGCCCGGACCCGGCGGTAGAGGGTGGTTCCTATGGCCGCGGAGACCGCTAACAGCGTGAGGGAAACCGCCAACTGCCAGCGCGAGCCGATGGTGAGTCCGCTGCCCGCCAGGGTGAAGATCAGGGTCTGGGGCACATAACCGACCAGGCTGGCGGCGAAAAACGCAGTTCTAGGGATGCGTGAAACACCGGCTAGCAGATTGGTGACCAGATTGCTCCCCACCGGGAGCAGGCGGATGGTCAGGGTGGTGCCGAAGGGGTGGGCCTGAACCAGCCGGTCGAAGCGCCGAAGTTTCCCCGGCAGCCAGCGGTCGACCAGGGAGCGGCCGAACCAGCGCGCGAAATAGAAGGTCAGCACGCATCCGGCCAGGGATGCGAGCAAGGACAACGCCAGTCCCAGCCAGGCACCGAACGCGTAACCGCCTAGGAAACCCACCGCCTGCCGCGAAAACCCGCAAGCCGTGAGCATGGCGCCAAAGGCGAGGAATAGGGCAAATCCGGTGATGCCGTGCCCGCGGACATGGGCATCGATCCAGTCACGTTCGAACAGGTGCTGAAAATCCTGGGACAGGAACCAGAAACCGGCGATGAGGATGGACAGCAGGAGAAGGCGCAGCAGGAATTTCAAGACAGACCCGAAAGTTGATTGCACAATTCTAAACCTTCCGCACCGCCAGTGGAGGAAAATCGAACGGGCGATACCGCAGCTCTATGCTATCGCGGTCAAAAGTTGCGCCACAGGCCAATCAGGACCAAGCACAAGGCGGTGAGCCCGCAGCCCAGCCCACAATTCAGCCAGTAAGGCCAATGGGTTCGCGGTTCCAGCAGAAAGGGCAGGAAGAACAGCAAGGAGGGCGGCACCATCACGACGATGTCGCGGGCGAAGCTGGCGACCCGGGCGGAGTCGCGCGTGTCCACGTACAGCCAGGTCATGGACAACAACGACACCAGGGGTAGCGCGACGATCAGCGCCCCCAGCCAACTCGAGCGCTTGGCGATCTCCGAGGCGCCGACGATGACCAGGGCGGTCACCGCCAGCTTCACTGCATACAGGAGCGCTTCGGAGCCTCCGGGCACGGGGCTAGGCCTTGGGCACTTCCGGCTCGGGCCGGTGATAGATCAGAACGGCCAGGGCGGTCAGCGGCCACATGAGGGACAGCACCACCCCATCCAGTCCGGGCAGGGCGCCACTTCCGGTGGCGGCCAGCACCAGGTGAGCCAGGTAAGCAAGATAGTAGGCCACGAACAGGACGCCTTCCCAACGCTGAATGACCATGCCGGTAAAGAAGATGGGTAGCGCCGCCAGGGCCACCATGATCATCACCGGAAAATCGAAGCGCAGCGCCTCCATGGAAACGGCCACCCCGTCCGGCGACACCACCCCGGTCAGGCCGATGACCGCCAGGATATTGAAGATATTGCTGCCGACGACATTGCCCACGGCGATGTCGCGCTCTCCCTTGATGCTAGCCACCACCGACGTCGCCACCTCCGGCAGCGAGGTCCCAATGGCCACCACGGTCAGCCCGATCACCAGTTCGCTGACGCCCAAAGCCTGCGCGATGCTGACTGCGCCATCCACCAGCAAGCGCGAACCCAGGACCAGCATCACGGCCCCGCCGGCAATATAAGCCAGATCGGTCTTCATGGCGCCCGGCGTGCGCTCCTTGTCGCTAACGCCGTACTCCTGATCGTATTCCGCCTGCACCTCCGCGCTCTCCTTACGACTCTGGCGGATAAGGAAAACCGTATAGACGATCAGCATGGAGAACAGCAAGAGGCCATCACCACGGCCTATCCTGCCATCCAGCCCGAGGATTGGAAGCAGAATGGAAATGCCGATCATGATGGGCACGTCCAGACGTATCAATTGCTGCGCCACCACCAGCGGCGCCACCATGGCCGATAGCCCGAGGATGAAAAGGATATTGAAGATATTGCTGCCGATGACATTGCCCACGGCGATGTCCGCTTCGCCACCGAAGGCCGCGCTGGTCGATACCGCCAGTTCGGGACAACTGGTGCCAAACGCCACCACCGTGAGTCCCACCACCAGCGGCGACACACCCGCGGAAACCGCCAGACGAGAGGCTCCTCTCACCAGGATTTCCGCCCCCCAGACCAATAAAACGAACCCCGCCACCAGTTCCAGAACTGTCAGCATGTCTCCCCCCTTCTTGTTGTTATGTTGTTATGTTCTTTTTTTGATTATTCCCTAATGACGAGGATCTCAAACGGACACTGCCTCGGTCACACCGGGCGCACGCCTGCCCTCCCATGAGCGCTGCAGCGAGCTTATGCCATTTAGGAATATGTATAAATGCTTTAATTTCTTCGTTCCGGAACGCGCAAACGTTAACATTGCGTCGTCTTCCACTTTTACCCTACGAAGGGATCTATGGACCTCGCATACATCGTTTCGGGCCTCGCCGTGGGCCTTCTGGTCGGCCTCACCGGTGTCGGCGGCGGCTCACTGATGACCCCCCTCCTGGTGTTCCTGTTCGGCTTCGCCCCCACCACGGCGGTGGGCACCGATCTGCTCTTCGCATCCATCACCAAGGCGGGCGGTGTCGCCGTGCACCACGGCACCCATGGATCCGTGGACTGGAAGATCGTCAGGCGTCTCGCCTATGGCAGCCTGCCCGCGGCCCTGGGTGTGATCTTCTGCCTGGAATACTTCGACATCCCCAAGGCAACCATCACGTCGGTCATCACCGTGGCCCTGGGCGTGGCGCTGATTCTAACCGCGATCGCCCTGATTTTCCGCAATCGTCTGATGAAGCCAAGCCAGCACGGCGATAACCAACCGGTGGGACGCTTCGAGCGCTGGCAGACGCCGGTGACCGTGTTGACTGGCGTGCTGCTGGGGATCCTGGTGACCCTGTCCTCCATCGGCGCCGGCGCCTTGGGCACGGTGGCCCTGTTCTATCTCTATCCTCGACTGCCCACCGTGCGCATCGTCGGCACCGACCTGGCCCACGCCATCCCGCTCACGGCGGTGGCCGGCCTGGGTCATCTGCATATGGGCAATGTGGACTTCGTTCTGCTGGGGAGCCTGCTGGTGGGCTCACTGCCCGGCATCTATGTAGGCAGTCATCTCAGCGCGCGGGTGCCGGAACACGTGCTGCGCCCGGCTCTGGCGTCTGTGCTGATGCTGATCGGCGTGAAGTTCGTGTGGCCGGTGCTCGCCTGAACGGCGCCAGCCGGCTTATGAAAAGAGGGGCATACGCCCCTCTTTTTTGGCCCAGCGGTGGTCGGCGCCTGCTCTCAACCTTCGCCGCTCACCACGATCTTCTTGGGCTGCACCGAGGACTTCTTCGGGATGACGATCTCCAGCACGCCATTGCGGCAGCGCGCGCCGATACCTTCGGCGTCGGCGGTATCCGGCAGGGAGAAGCGGCGGTAGAAGGTGCCGAAAACGCGCTCGATGCGCTTGTAGCCTTCCCGGCGCGACTTGGCCTCGGTATCGCGCTCACCCTTGAGGGTCAGGATGCCATTCTCCATGGTAATGTCGATGCGCTCCGGGTCGACGCCGGGTAGGTCCGCCAGCAGCACATAGCGGTCGATTTCCTCCTTGATATCCACTGCCGGCGTCCACTCGGCCGTAACGGCGCTGCTTTCCGGCTGCTGGCGGCCCATCTCCATGGAGCGCTCCAGTTCGCGCTGCAGCTGGCTCAGCAGGTTCCAGGGTTCGTGACGTGTGCTCATGGCGGTCTCCTCATGGGATCAGGTTGGTTCAGCCTCAGATATGGCGACGACCTACCCGATTTCAAGCCACCCGCCGCCGCCTCGCTGAACTCAGCCCACCCAGACGCGGGCATTGCGGAACATGCGCATCCAGGCGCCGTCCTCGCCCCAGTCCTCCGAGTGCCAGGAATTCTGCACCGTACGGAAGCAACGCTCGGGATGGGGCATCATGATGGTGAAACGGCCATCCGGCGTGGTCAATCCAGTAATGCCCAAGGGCGAGCCATTAGGATTGAAGGGGAAGACCTCGGTCTCATTCCCGTAATGGTCCACGTAGCGCAGCGCAACCAGGCCGCTTTCCAGGGCCTTGTTGGGGTCGGATTCGAACTGCGCGCGGCCCTCGCCATGAGACACCACCACGGGCATTCGCGAACCGGCCATGCCAGCCAAGAACAGGGAGGGCGATTCCAGCACTTCGACCATGGCGAAACGGGCCTCGAACTGCTCCGAGGTATTGCGCAAAAAGCGCGGCCAGCGCTGAGCGCCGGGAATCAGTCCACGCAGGTGCGCCATCATCTGGCAGCCGTTGCAGACACCCAGTCCGAAGGTGTCGCCGCGTTGGAAGAAGGCCTCGAACTCGGCGCGGGCGCGCAGATTGAACAGGATGGATTTGGCCCAGCCGCCGCCGGCCCCCAGCACGTCGCCGTAAGAGAATCCGCCGCAGGCGGCAAGCCCCTTGAATTCCGACAGGCTGACACGGCCTTCCATGATGTCGCTCATGTGCACGTCGACCGCGGCAAAACCCGCGCGGTCGAAGGCCGCCGCCATTTCCGCATGGCCATTGACGCCCTGCTCGCGCAGCACGGCCAGCTTGGGCCGCGCTTTGCCCGTAATCCAGGGCGCTGCCACATCCTCGTCAGGATCGAAACCCAGCTTGGCATGCAAACCCGGGTCGGCATCATCCTGAATGGCGTCGAATTGGGTCTGGGCGCAGTCCGGATTGTCACGCAAGGCCTGCATGCGGAAGCTGGTTTCGGACCACGCCCTCTGCAGGTGCACCCGGTAAGCCGAATACCAGACCCCGCCTTGGCGGGTCACGGCAATACGCTGATCCGCCCGGGGCGCGCCGATGACATGCAGGCATCCCCCTAGCCCGGCAGCCGCGAATGCCGCCCGCACGGTCTCCAGCCGGTCATCCGCCACCTGCAGCACGGCGCCCAGTTCCTCATTGAACAAGGCCTCGAAGGGATCGGCGCCTAGGCCATCCAGGCTGATCTCCACGCCACAATGGGCCGCGAATGCCATTTCGCACACCGCCGCCCACAAGCCGCCATCGGAGCGGTCATGGTAGGCCAGGAGCAAGCCCTGTTGATTGAGGTCCTGCAGCGTGGCAAAAAAGGCCTTGAGCAAGTCTGGGGCGTCCACATCCGGGCAGGCATCGCCCAGTTGCCCATACACCTGGGCCAGGGCCGAACCGCCAAGCCGGTTGCGACCGCAGCCCAGGTCGACCAGCAGCAATCGCGTCGGCCCTTGCTTCAGGCGCAGCTCCGGGGTCAGGGTACGGCGCACGTCCAACACCGGCGCGAAAGCCGAGATGATCAGGGACAAGGGCGAGGTCATGGAGCGTTCCTGTCCCTCCTCCTGCCATACGGTCTTCATGGACAGCGAGTCCTTGCCCACGGGAATGGCTATGCCCAAAGCAGGACACAGTTCCAGGCCCACCGCGCGCACCGTGTCGAACAGACGGGCATCCTCGCCGGGCGCGCCAGCCGCTGCCATCCAGTTGGCGGACAGACGCACCTGTCCCAGGGACCCGATGCGGGCCGCAGCCAGGTTGGTGAGGGCTTCACCGATGGCCATGCGGCCCGAGGCCGGCGCGTCGATCAGCGCCAGCGGTGTGCGCTCGCCCATGGCCATGGCCTCGCCGGTGTAGGCGCGGAACCCGGAGCAGGTCACGGCGACATCCGCCACCGGCGTCTGCCAGGGGCCCACCATCTGGTCGCGCGCCACCAGCCCGCCCACCGAACGGTCGCCGATATGGATCAGGAAGCTCTTGTCCGCCACCGCCGGGAAGGCCAGCACGCGCACCGCCGCCTCGGCAATCTCGGCTTGGCGCAGGTTCAGCTTGGGCAGGTCTACGGGCACGCGCGCCACATCGCGCTGCATGCGCGGCGGCTTGCCGAACAGCAGCGACATGGGGATGTCGATGGGATGATTGCCGTACAGAGGATCGTTGACGATGAGGTGCTCTTCCTCAGTCGCCTGCCCGACCACGGCATAGGGGCAGCGCTCTCGTTCGCAGATCTCGCGAAACAGGGCCAAAGCCTCGGGCTTCAGCGCCAGCACGAAGCGCTCCTGGGATTCGTTGCACCAGATCTGCAGGGGCGACATGCCGGGCTCGTCATTGGGAATCGCGCGCAGATCGAAGGCGCCGCCACGGCCGGCGTCGTGGATGATTTCGGGCAATGCGTTGGACACCCCCCCAGCGCCCACGTCATGCACCGACAGGATGGGATTGTTCTCACCCAGCGCGACGCAGCGGCTGATGACCTCCTGGCAGCGCCGCTGCATTTCCGGGTTTTCGCGCTGCACCGAGGCGAAATCCAGTTCCTCCGCGCTCTCCCCGGACGCCTGGGACGATGCCGCGCCGCCGCCCAAGCCGATGAGCATGGAAGGACCACCGAGCACGACGATGGGAGCGCCCGGCGTGATGGGCTGCTTCTGCACATGTGCCTGGCGGATATTGCCCATGCCCCCGGCGATCATGATGGGCTTGTGGTAGCCCCGGTAGCTCTCCCCCATCGGGTCGCGCTGCTCGAAGGTGCGGAAGTAGCCGGCCAGGTTGGGCCGACCGAATTCGTTGTTGAAGGCCGCCCCGCCGATGGGACCCTCCAGCATGATTTGTAAGGCCGAGGCCATGCGTCCCGGCTTGCCGTAGTTTTCTTCCCAAGGCTGAACAAAGCCCGGAATGCGCAGGCTGGAGACGGAGAAGCCGGTGAGCCCGGCCTTGGTCCAGGAGCCCCGCCCGGTGGCGGCCTCGTCGCGGATTTCGCCGCCGGAGCCAGTGGCGGCGCCTGGGTGAGGCGATATGGCGGTGGGATGGTTATGGGTCTCCACCTTCATCAAAAGGTGGGCCGGCTCGGTCACATAGTTGTATTCACCACTGGCGGGATCGCGCAACAGCATATCGGCCAGGGAGCCTTCCACCACGGCGGCATTGTCCTTGTAGGCCGAGAGCACGCCCTGGGGCGCGCGCTCCGTGGTGTTGCGGATCATGGCGAACAGGCTCTGCGCCTGCTCCACCCCATCGATGCGCCAACTGGCGTTGAAAATCTTGTGGCGGCAATGTTCGGAGTTGGCCTGGGCAAACATCATCAGCTCCACATCCGTGGGATTGCGTCCCAGGCGGGTGAAGCTCTCGTCCAGGTATTCCAGTTCCTCGTCAGACAGGGCCAATCCGAGGCGGCCGTTGGCCTTGATCAAGGCCCAGCGGCCTTCCTCGATCAACTGCACGTATCCGAGAGGGGCCGGCGCCTGGTGGCGGAATATCTGCTCGAACTGGTTGCGTCCCAGCACGGTCTGGGTCATGCGGTCGTGCAGCAGCGGCTTCATCTGCCAGCGCTTCGACTGGGGCAGCTCCAGTTCGCCCGGCAGCAAGGCGTATTCTATGCCGCGCTCGATGCGCAGCACGTCCTCCAGACCGCAGCGCCGCGCGATTTCAGTCGCCTTGCTGGACCAGGGCGAGATGGTGCCCAGGCGCGGCACCACCAGGAAATACTCACCGGAAAACAGGTGCTGATCGCAACGTTCGGTGTCATCCAGGAGGATGCGTTCCAGCACCCTCGTCTGTTCCAGCGTCAGTTCGCGCGCTGTTTCGATGAAGTAGACGTAGGCCGAAGCGGCTGCCTCGACGGACGGCTCAATGGCGCGCAGCGCACCTTCCAGCCGGGCCTGCCGGAACCGGGACAGGGCACAACCGCCGTACATCTTCAGGATCATGGGATTCCCTGTGTGGACGAGATGAGGGGAAAAGTTAAATCGTGGCCCAAAAAGCGCGACCCTGCCATTGCAACTCGACGGCGCCGGAGCGGAAGGGGTTCAGCCCGGTTACGGAAGTCCTGTCAGGACTCGTCCTTGCTACCTTCGGGCAGTTGCTTTTCCGCCGGTTCGGGCTTATCCAGGTTCTGCAGCGTGTCCTGCAGCTTCTTCAGCATGTCCAGGCCGACGCCGTCACTGACCGCCTCGCCATCCTTGTCGAGCACGAACACGTTGGTGACGTTTTCGCGCCCTTCCAGTTTGATGCGAAATTCCTGCGCCTTGGAGCCATCGCCGGAAAACAGCGAGGTGAAATCCTGCCAGATGCCGCGGTCCACATATTTCTTGGTGTCGCCGCCGTAGTAGACATAGAACACGCCATCGGAACGGTTCTGGTCGCTGATCTCCACCTCCATGCGTCCCAAGGAACGGCTGACGTCGTTCCAGGTTTCGGCGAAGGGCTCCTCCACCTCAATCAGCGGCACGTCATCCGAGCCTTGCGCCAGTGTGGCGGCGGGCGCGGCCTTGCCGGAAGACGTCTCGCGATCCCGGGTACCGGAGCCTGATTCCGACGATTCCGTAGCCTGTTCGGCGCCGGACTCAGAGGTTTCCGAGGCCTGCTCGGACCCGGATTCCGCCGTGGCCCGCTCGCGATCGTAAGCCGCATCCACATCCGTGGCGGTCTTGGCACCTTCCAGGGTGGAAGACGTCAGGTCAGGCGGCACCTCCAGGGGAGGCAGTTCGCTGCCGTAGCGGTATTCCTTCTGCTTGTCCGGCACCAGACTTTCGAGAAAACTGCAGCCACCCAGGCTCACGGCGCCAGCCAGGGCGATGACCGGCAATGCGCCACGTAACACGGACGCACTGCTCATAGCGCCCCCGCCTGCTGCATGGCCGCCCGCACCCGAGCCTCGCAACCTGGCGTAAGCCAGGTCAGGGGCAGGCGGATACCCCTAGCGATCAGCCCCATCTGCTGCACCGCCCATTTCGCCGGGATCGGGTTGGACTCGATGAACAGCTCCTTGTGCAAGCCCTGCAGCTTCGCGTCGATCGCTTCGGCCGCTGAGCGCTCGCCGGCGATGGCGGCGGAACACATCTCATGCATGAGTTTTGGCGCGACGTTGGCGGTCACGGAGATCACGCCCTTGCCGCCGCGCAGGCAGAATTCGCAAGCCGTCGCGTCATCGCCCGAATACAGGAGAAACCCGGGCTTGGCCAGCTTGAGTATCTCGGCCAGGCGGTCCAGGTTGCCGGTGGCTTCCTTGATGCCGATGATGTTGGGGACCTCCGACAGGCGCGCGGCGGTCTCGGGCAGCAGGTCACAGGCGGTGCGACCGGGCACGTTGTAGAGGATCTGCGGAATGGCCACCGCCTCGGCTACGGCCTTATAGTGCAGGTAAAGCCCTTCCTGGGTGGGCTTGTTGTAGTAGGGCGTGACCAGAAGGCAAGCGTCGGCGCCGGCCTCCTTGGCCTTGCGGGTGAGATTGATGGCTTCGCTGGTGGCATTGGCGCCGGTGCCGGCGATCACGGGGACCCTGCCCCGCACCTGTTCCACCACCAGTCGGATGACTTCGCAATGCTCACCTTCGTCCAAGGTCGCGGATTCGCCCGTGGTTCCCACCGCCACGATGGCATCGGTCCCCTGCTCCAGGTGGAATTCCACCAGCTTGCGCAGACTCGCAGTGTCCAGTGCGCCTGTCTCCATCATCGGCGTCACCAACGCGACCATGCTACCTTGAATCATGCGATCTTTCCCGCCCTCTGCAAAAGCAGCATGTTACCGTGTCGCCCGGGGCTATGACAACCGCGCGGACCGGTCCCGAAGCCATGGCGAACGCCTGGAAAACGGGCCGCGGACAGGGTTGCGGCTTTCCCTGGACAGCGCCTTGGTGGATACTGGGCCGGTAGAACGGACTACTGAAAGGGAAAACCCTCATGAACCGGCTCATCACCGCGGCGCGAGAGCTTCTGAACCAGACCTTGGACAGACTCAGGCGGCAGAATGAAGCAACCGGGCAGAACAGCGCCCTGACGGCGGAAAGCGGCCCCAAGGCCACTGCCCTGCGCATCGCGCGAAACCGCTGGTTCCAGGCGGTCGTCGGCAGCCTGCTACTCTACACCCTGATCGGATTTCTGCTGCTTCCCGCGCTGGTCCGCCATTTCGTTCCCAAGCTCGCGGCGGACATGCTGCAGCGCCAGGCGGCGGTCGGCGAGGTGCGCTTCAACCCATACACCTTTACCTTCGAGACCAAGGACCTGGCCCTGCGCGAGGCCGATGGTCAACCCATACTGACTCTCGGGCGCCTGTTCCTGGATTTCGATCCCTCCGGCTTCATCAGCGAGCGCGCCATCACCGTGGCGGATCTCCGCCTCGAAGCTGCCGCCGCGACGCTGGTGCGCAGCCGCGACGGCGACTTGAATGTGAGCAAGCTGGCCGCCAGCCTGCCCAAGTCGGAGGAACCGCCACCTCCGACCTCGGACGAACCGCCGCCGCGGGTGCTGGTGCGGCACTTTGCCCTGACGGAAACCGCTTTCACCTTCCGTGACCTCACCAAGGCCACCCCCCTGACGGAAAGCGTCGAACACCTGGGACTGGAGGTTCACGATTTCACCACCCTGCCGGAGCAGCAAGGCAACTACACGATCGCCGCCAACCTGCCCGATGGCGGCAAGCTGACCTGGAAAGGCGAGGTGTCCGTCGTGCCCTTGGCCTCCCAGGGAGAACTTGCGATCGAATCCCTGAAACTGGCGACCCTGTGGAAATTCGTCCGCGAGCGCTTGAACCTGAGCGAGCCGGCCGGCGATATCGCCCTCAGCGCACACTACCGTTTCCGCCAGGACAAGGAGAAGATCGACCTGGGCATCGAACAGGCCGCCTTCAAGCTCGCCGGCATCAAGCTCGCAGAGCCTGGAGGTCCCCTGCTCGACCTGGCCGAGATCGGCTTCGAGAAGGTCAGTGTGGATCTCGCCAGCCAGTCGGTGAACGTACCCGTGTTCCGGATACGCAAGGGACGCATCAACGCGGTCATGGACGAAAGCGGGCAAGTGAACTGGCAGACCCTGGTGAAAGCCGAGGCGCCAGCGGCGAACGCCAAGACACCCCCGGCCAGCGCGCCACCTGCGGAAGCGGCTCCGCCCTGGAAGCTGAGCGTGGAGCGCTTCGAGATCGCTGAACTGGGCCTGGACTACCTGGACCGCAGCCGCAAGGGCGACTTTGCAGTCGCGGTGCAGGACTTCGGCCTGGAACTGGGAGTACAGGTGGAGGCAGGGGCCGGCGCGCCGCAAGCCAAAGTGGACGGCCTGGGGGTGCATGTCAATCAGGTGGCCTTGTCTCAGCCGGGCGCGGGTGCGCCCTTGTTCAGTTGGGACGCGTTCCGCGTGGAGGGCGGACGCATTGATCTGCAAAGCCAGACCGTGGCCTTCGAGCGTGCGCTGCTGCAGGGCGGCAAGACCGCCATTACGCGCGATGCAGACGGCACCCTGCGCCCGGTGGATATCTTTCAGGCCAAAGCCGGCAGCGCCCCCGCCGAACCGGACGCGCCCAAGCCGGCAGATTCCGAGGCCAAGCCCTGGAACGTCAGCCTGGGCGAATTTGCCTTGCAGGGCTTCGCCTTTGGCTTCGCCGACCGCAGTTTTACGCCGGAACTGGCCTACAACCTGGACAATCTCCAGCTCAGCGCCAAGCACATCAGCAACGACGGCAAGACCCCGGTGGACTATCAAGCCGGCTTTGACGTGCGCGAAGGCGGCAAGCTGCAGGTGGTCGGCACGGCCGCCCCCACGGGCGAGGCGGCGCAGGCCAAGCTCAAGATCGACCACTTCGACCTGAAACCCTTGCGCACGGTGGTCAGCCGCTACGCCGCGCTGGAACTGGACAGCGCCGACTTTTCCACCGAGTTGGCCGTAGATTTCAAGCAAGCCGAGCCGATGCCCAAGGTCAAGGTCTCCGGCAAGGCCGACCTGGCTAGCCTGAAACTGATCCAGGTCATGGACCGCAAGACCTTCCTGGGCTGGAAGAACCTGGGGGTCAGCGGCATCGACTTCAGCCTGACGCCGGACAAGCTGGCGGTGAAGGAGGTGCGCATTCTCCGCCCGGACGCCATCATCCACATCTTCAAGGACCACAGCACCAACATTGCGGCGATCTTCAAGCCGCAGAAACCGGAGCCCGCGACGAAAGCGCCGGCAAAGCCCGAGGCCGGCAAGGCCAAGGCCGCGGACAAGCCATTCCCGGTCACCGTCGGACGCATCCGCGTCGACGACGCCGAGATCGATTTTGCCGACGAAAGCCTGGTGCTGCCCTTCGCCACCCATATCACCGACTTTGACGGCGCCATTTCCGGACTCACCCTGAACCCTACGGGCCAAGCCACCCTCAAGTTCGACGGCCGCATCGACCAGTACGGCGAAGCCAGCGTCAACGGGTCGCTGCGGCCCATGGATCCCAAGGCCTTCAGTCACGTCGACGTGGCCTTCCGCAACGTGGCCATGGATTCCCTGTCACCCTACAGCGCCACTTTCGCCGGGCGACGCATTCAATCGGGCAAGCTGAACCTGGAACTCAAGTACAAGATCGACGGCGGCAAGCTCGACAGTGAGAACAATATCCTGCTGGATAACTTTACCCTGGGCGAGCAGGTGGAAAGCCCTACCGCGCTGAATCTGCCCCTGGACCTGGCGGTGGCCCTGCTCACCGACGGCAGCGGCAAGATCCAAGCGTCGGTGCCAATCACCGGCGACGTGGGCGATCCCCAATTCTCCTACGGCACCGTGGTCTGGAACGCCTTCGTCACCCTCATCACCAAGGCCGTCACCGCCCCTTTCAACGCCGTGGCGTCCATGTTCGGCAATTCCGAGGAAAGCTTCGACGCCGTCCTGTTTGAACCCGGCCGTGCCGTGATGCTGCCGCGCGAAAGCGAGAAACTGAAGAAGGTCGCGGACTTCCTCAAGCAACGGCCGAAGCTGGAACTGACACTCAGCGGCCGCTACAGCCCCAAGCTGGACGGCGAGGCCCTGCGTTCGCTGGAGGTTCGGCGGGCACTGGCGGAGAAGCAGGACATCGAACTGCACCTGGGCGAGGAACCGGACCAGCCGGCCTTTGCCGATCCCGGCACCGAGCGCGCTTTGGAAAAGCTCGCGTCCGAGCGCGGCGGCGGCGATGCGGTGCAGGCCGAATACCTCAAGGACACCGGCAAGAAACCCGACCGGGTCGGAGTGCTGCAAGGCCTGGCGGGCAAACCCAGCGCCACCCCGGACTTCTACGAGAAGCTGTTCAAAACCCTGGTGGAGAAAGCGCCTTTGGCACCTTCGGAACTGGAAGGTCTTGCCGCCCAGCGTGGGCAGCAGATACTGGATGAACTGCTGAAGAAAAACGGCCTGGACAAGGCGCGGGCCCAGGTCGGCAAGCCCGGCCCCACCGACGACAGCCTGGAAGGCAATGTGCCCAGCAAGCTGGAACTGAAGGCCGACTGACGCTACCGACAGCCCTGCTTCAGCGCATCAGATAGCTGGCCTCGGGCTCATCGCTCGCGGCCAGGATCTGTTCCATGGTGACCTTGTCATAGCCGCCGGAGAGCAGCACCACGAAGCGCTCCCGCAACATGGGGATCTGCCGCGAGCGCAGGATGATGTTGTTGGCGTCGCGCTGCTCCAGAATGCGGTACCAGTTGTAGATCATCTTGAAGATCTCCTCCATAGGCTTGCGGATGCGGGCCTCGTAAGCCCCGAGCCGCCCCGCGCTGAAATCCTCATGGGCGAAGGCATCGAGGATCGCGTCGGCCGCGTACACCCCGCCGCGCATGGCCAGCGTCACCCCCGCCGAGAACACCGGGTCCACGAACATGGCGGCGTCCCCCACCAGCACGAAACCGTCGCCGTGGAAGCGGTCGTTCAAATAGGCAATGGCGGAGATGGTGTGCATGTCCATGACCTGCTCCGCCCCATCCAACCACTCGCAGACATTGGCGCAGCGCGCGACGGCGGTGTCGAAGCGTTCCTGCGGCGTGGCGCCCATGCCCTTGGCGGCGCGGGCATCGAGCACCGCGCCAACGCTAGTGATGCCATTGCGCAATGGGATGTACCACATCCAGCCGCCCTCGATGGTGTGGATGTCGGTGGTCACCGAGCCTTCGATCACCTCACCCACGCTCACGATGTCATGGGGGTCGCGCCGCCACGCGCCGGCGAAGTGGCTGAAATGGCTGATCTTGTTCAACTCCGGGTGGGGCCGCCGCCAGCCCAGTTTGCGCGCGATGAGGCATTCCCGACCAGAACCGTCCACCACCACCGACGCGCACAGCTCCCGCGGGGTGCCACCCTTCGGTGCCGCGACCACACCGACGGCCCGACCGGCTTCGAACAGGACATCCCGCACGGACCATTCCTGACGCACGTCCACCCCGCATTCCGCGGCGTGCTCGAGCAGTAACTGGTCGAAGCGGGCCCGCTCCACATGGTAGGTGTAGGGCTTCTCGAAATACTCCGGGTACTCGGCCGTGAGCAGCACCACCTCCGGCTTCTGGTTGAACATGCCGAAGTTGATGCCCTGCTTGACGGTGAAGCCCTCGGCTTCGATCTTCTCGGCGATACCCAGCCGACGCCAAAGTTCCCAGCCGGCCGGCAAGAGCGACTCGCCGATCTGGAAGCGCGGGAAACGTTCCCGTTCGAGCAGGACCACCCGCTTGCCGGCACGCGCCAGCACCGTGGCGGCACTGGCCCCACCCGGCCCGCCGCCGATCACCACCACATCACACTGTTCCGGGTCGTTCATGTTCCCTAAAGACATATTTTGGAGAGAAAAGCAGGAAGCCGCGCACGGCCGCCACGAGCGGGGGCTCGCAGCAAATCATCGATGAAGGTGGCTTTCGCTGCTCAGCCAGAGCCGGGACGCCGCGGCCGGCGGATGCCGAGAAAATGCTGCCACCAGTAGGGCCTTGTAAGGCTGGAAACGATCACCTGCCCTTTTGCGCTGCTGGAATGGACGAAGGCGTCCTGACCGATATAGATGCCCACATGGGAATAAGGCGCGCCGGTGGTGTTGAAGAAAACCAGGTCGCCGGGCTGGGGACGCGATCCGGGCAAGGGCGGCAGGCTCTCGGCCATCTGCCTTGCGGTGCGCGGCAAGCGAATGCCGTAGCGGCCGAACACGTGCTGCACGAAGCCGCTGCAGTCAAAGCCCTCGTAGGGCGACTCCCCACCCCAGGTGTAAGTGGTCCCCCTCAGGCCCAACGCATAATTGATGATCGGGCTGGCCGCGGGCGGACGTTTGGCAACCGGACGCGAAGGCTTGCTCGCGCAAGCGACGACCCCAAGCGCAATCGCTGCCAGCAACGTCACCCTGATGAGGCGAAGGAACGCCGCTCGATTCGGCATTTCCGCAAGAACTTGATACCACATGACCAGACCTAACTACCGGCCCCCGCCCGGGGGGCCCCTAGCACAAAAGCTTACCTCAACATCATCGAACTTTCATGATCGGGTGGTCGAAAGCCCTGCGCCGCCGCTGGCGCGAGTCGGAGGGCCGATGCTCCGCGCAAACGCAACGACATGATCAGGAAACGCTGGCGCCGTTTGTCGGCAGCGGCTATGGTTCCCCCTCTGTACCCACGGAAAACCCACCTATGAAGTACGGCCCCACACTGCACTGGCGACCCGCGCCGCGCGTCGGAACCCTGCTTTTCTGCCTGATCATGCTGACAGGCGCCATCGCGGGCGCCACGCCCGCCGATCTGCTGGAACAGGGCCGCCGCCTGTACCGAGCAGGGATCGCCGCCGACGGGCAACCCCTGCAGGCCATGGGCGCGGCAGAGGTTGCCATCTCGGGGGTCGATGCGGCCTGCGAACATTGCCACCGGCGCAGCGGAATGGGTAGCCGGGAAGGCAACATTCCGGTGCCGGCCGTCTCCGGACCTGTGCTCTTTGCAAAGCTGGAGCCAGCCCAGGCAGCGCGTCGCGGCCGCCATGCGATCCCCGTCATGCCGCAACGTCATCAGGCGCGGCCTGCTTACGACGAGGCGACCCTGGCCAAAGCCTTGCGTGAAGGCCTCGACCCGTTGAACCGGCCCCTGAATCCGCTGATGCCGCGGTATTCTCTCGACGAGCAGTCATTGAAGGCGCTGACCGCTTATCTGAGTCAGCTTTCCACGGCCGCGCCTCCAGGCCTGGAAAACGGCACCCTGCATCTGGCTACCGTTATAACACCCGATGCAGACAGTGTTCGCAGCCAGACCGTCATCGATACACTGCAGACTTGGGCTTCCGCCGCGCCGTCGATGCGTATCGCGCTGCAGGTTTGGCGCTTGTCCGGGCCCGAGTCAGGCTGGGAAAGCCAGTTGCAGCAGTTTTATCGAGAACGGCCCGTCTACGCCATCCTGTCCGGCGCCGGAGGTGTGCATTGGGAGCCAATCCAGGCCTTTTGCGAGAGTACCACTACCCCCTGCCTGTTTCCGGTGCTCGATCAGATCCCGCAAGCCCACGATGGCTACTACGCCATGTATCTGGGCGGCGGGCTGGGCCTGGAATCCGCCCTGCTCATCCGCTATCTCAAGGAACTGCCGGCCCAGCCTGCGCGCATCGTTCAGCTTTACGACGGCGAACGCGGCGCATCGGTGGCCGCCAATTTGGAACGGCAGTTTCAGGCGGGGCGGGTCATTTCGCACTCGTGGTCCGGCGACGCGCCCGCGGCCCTGGCCAATGACCTCAAATCGGCGGACACCTTGCTGCTCTGGCTGCGACCGGAGCAAGTCGCCGCCCTGACGACGGCCTTTCCTCAAATGCCTGGCGCGGGCCGGATCATTCTCTCGGAACGCCTGTGCCCGCCGGACAAGCTAGAGCTTCCGCCGGCCTGGCAGGCACGGACCGCCTGGATTTCGGAGCGGACTTCGCCTTCCGTGCGCCACGGGCGGGCGCTCCTGGGGCTGATTCCCTGGTTGAAACAAATGAATCTGCAAGCGGGTGACGAAGCCACGCAGTCGGAAGTGTATGCTGCGGTGTTCTATTTCAACGATGCCCTGGCGACGATGCGGGGCAATCCGACGCGGGAATATCTCATGGAGACCCTTGAAACGGCGGTCGACGACCGCCCCCCCGGGGCTTCGTACTATCGACTGTCACTGGGCCCCGGGCAACGGGTCGCTTCCCGCTTGGGGCACCTGATGACCTACAGAGGGCCCGGCCCGAGCCAGCCTGAAAGCGTGGGACCCGCCTTGCAACCCTGAATCCGAAGTAACCTGCGCGGCCCGCCCCACGGCGGCCGCACAGGTTTTCGGAGACTTATTTCACTTCATACCAACGCATCATGTCGCGCTCCTCATGCGACAGGATATGGCAGTGATACACGAACTTGCCGGGCCGGTTGAAGGTGACCAGCACCCGGGTGACATAGCCCGGAGGCGCCAGGACAGTGTCTTTCCAGCCCTGCTCCCCTGGAGGCGCCGTGACGAGACCATTCGGCGCGGCCGGATCGGTCACCAGTTGATTCCAGCCCGGAATCAGCCGAACCCCGGACCACCCGTTGTTCTGGGTGGTTGCCGCAATCTGCATGGGCAGGCCACTGGCCTCATCCATGGGAGCGGCCGGAGACGGCTCAAATCCTTGCCGGTTCAGTACGCGGAACTGAACCAGGTGCATATGGATGGGATGGGAATCCTCGGACGCATTCCAGAATTCCCAGACTTCGGTTTTCGGGATGACATTACCTCGCCTGTCGCGTGCGAGCGTGATCACTTCCGTGGGCGAATCGTGCAACAACTGCGTGCCCTTGTTGCTACTCGCCGCCGGACTACCGGGATCAGCCGGATTGTGGGCATCACTCGGATCGTAGGTGCCCAGCAACGGTGTGATGCGGCCATACTGGTCAGCACCCTCACCAAGCAGAATGCGGCGCACGGGCGTGCCGCGCGGAACAAGCGCCGGCTGAAGCCGCGGTGTTGACGGACCGGCATGGGGCACCGGCAGGCCACGCAGGACACTGGTGGCCAGCAGCTTGGTGCGTGGAATGGAGCGGTCGAGCGGCTTGACCACGTTGAAGCGCATGACAGTGTCTCCGCCCTGGGTCACGGCATCGCCGTCGGGATAGGGGGTCGGCGCCGAGTTGGTCACCAGGATATCGCGGGTGAACTGGCCATTGGTCCGGCGCAGGGGAACCTTGTCGAAATCGACCACCAGGTCCACTCGCTCGCCAGGAGCGACGGTAATGTTTTTCAGCGGTACCGGATTATTCAGGAAACCCAGGTCGGTACCGATCTGCCAGAACGTCAGGCCGCCGAAGCTCAGGTTGTACACCCTGGAATCGGAGCCGTTCAGCACACGCACACGGTACTCGCGCGGTTCCACGTCGGAGTATGGCCAGGCGACCCCGTTCACCAGAACAACGTCACCGAACATCTCCGGGAAATGCGTCGGACTATCTTGAGGCAGTGGCAAAGCCGCGCCACCATCAGGGTTCGTTCCCGGCAGTACCGCCGGATAGGCCGCCGGGTCCGCGCCATAGGCCAGGCCGCCGTCTGCCTTGAAGGCCCGATCCTGTATCACCATGCCCATTTCGTAGGGGCCGGAGGGAATTTTGTTTCGGGCCACGCCGTTGACAAAGGGCCCTCTGAGATCGGCCAGAGCTTTCTCGTTGGCATCGCGCACCACGTACAGGCCAGCCAGGCCGGCATAGACATTGATGCGGGTAAGGCCTTCGGCGTGGTCGTGATACCAGTGCAACGAGGCTTCCTGGTCGTTCCCATACTCGTAGTTCAGTTGAGCCGCCTGCTGCGCGTTTGAGCGGCACGCCGCGGCGCTGCCGCTTTCGCAAACGCCGGGGCCGATCTGCAGGCGCTTGGGCACGAACCACTGATCCGGTCCGCCATCGAACTCAAAGGCCGTATCGCCGCCATGATGATGTATGGCAATCGGGACGCCTTCGATGGCATTGCTTCCCGTAAGATCGAACACTCCCTCCATGATGCTCGGATCGACCGGAAGCAGATGAGGCAACGCAGAGCCGCCATTCGCCGCCAGGTCATTTTCCCAATTCACTCGGATCGGAGCGCCACGCTTTACCTCGAAGGTTCTTCCGGGAAACGTGACGTTCGCAGTCTCATGATTCCCATAGCCCCACACCTTGGTCTTGATCCCGATTCCCAGGAGATCCTGTTCGGTCTGCCCGGCCCGGATGGTGTAAGCACTTGTCGAACCCGGATCCGGCGCGTAGATGAAGTTCGGGGCAAACAAGCTGGGCAGAGGCTGCTGAAAGCGGTGATCCCACACCTGCTGCCACAGAGCCGGATCGCTGACGGCACTCCAGGCATTGTTGTCCGGATCGCGATCAGGACCGGTCGTGGCATGCGTCAAGGAGGCTAGAGAAAACAAGGCGATACCGCAGAGGGTGATCTTCAATGCCGCCTTTCCGCGTTGCGCCACGAGCCCCTGCGGGGGGGCGCTGACCCTGGTAGGGGCCGAGGGTGCATAACCAGACATAGAAATCTCCATTCGTAGTGTTATTTTGCCGCGCCGTCGCTCTAAGGCGACAGAATCACGAAACACACATACGAAAATCCATGCCAATGCCCGGCTGGCACTCTTACAAATAATCCAATCGACTAGTGCGAATCAGGAAATACGCGCATTGCGGAGCGAAACCCATTTGGAATTTGCTAGGTCAGCCCACCCATATGAAGCTTACATTTTCCGAATTTATGGGCCTTCGCCAAATTAATGTAAAGCCAACTTTACAGGGTAATTATCTTATTTTGACGCTTCAGCGAAACTCGACACCGTCCTCGACTCGCATCCATGAAGAGTCAAGGTAAAACTACCTAACTCCACCTTCTTCGTTCCCTGCATCAGGTTTGATACACAATACCCGCCGGTCGCGGCTCAGCGACCAGAAAAGAATTCTAAGTATCTGTATTCTTTTAAATAACTAACCTTAACGCATGTAAAGAAATGACGACTTCGGGGATTACGAGGGCTTCTTGCCTGATCCGCGCCAGCCGACCTGCTACCGATCGGGAACAACGGCTACGGGTTCAAACCGAAAGCCATATGAGGCAACTTACTTACACCGGTTTGTATTCTGGCAAATCAAGTTGCACGCCAAAGCGGGCACGTGACCTGACAGTACCCCTGTTACTTCCCGAGCGTGACGCGCCTACCCTATAGGTCGTGTTTGAACTTTCCCGGAATATCCAAAAGGCGTTCAGGGGCCCTGCTCTGGAGATCATTCCGAATACCTGCCGGCTGCCTGCGGCAGGAGCGCTTCCCGCCGCGCGGGCTAGACACGACAACGGAAACCGCTCTCGGCTCACCATTTCGCGCACACCTACAGGTGTTCCCCAGGCAGTCATCCAGTGCCGCTGCGGCTTGATGCATCTGATCGAGACAGGGGCCAAGCGCCTGGTGAACTTGAAACGGACCCAGCGGGAATTTTCAACCGTCGTAGCGCCTACACACCTGAACGAAACAGCAGGCAGTTTCGGCTCGGCCGAGACCCGTGCTGGGCTGATCGGGCTCGGCGTCGATTTTCGCGCCTATGAAGCTACCTTGATTCTGAGATCTGAAGAAGTGCGCCCGATGCGTTTCGGACTGTTTGGCGCTTTTGTGGCCTGCTGACAGGCGGAGCACTCGGTGGAGGCAATGGCGAGGCGGGTGTTTCCGGTCTAGACCGCCTCCTTAAGTCCAAAGTGCGCGTGCGAACTCGAGCGCCTCCGCGGCCCATGCCACGAAATCAGTTGAAATCTACCTTTGAGACCATCTGATCCAGCAACTGTTGGGCTGTACCGGAGGCCGTGCTGCCTGCCCAGCCCGAACGTGACCCCGAGGCTGACCAGATAACGTTGCCACTGCGCAGGTCCACCACCTTGAGCGTAATACCAAGCACCGGCTCCCCTGTGCCCGGTTTGTAACGCCATTCGTTCACCGCCCCGCCCAGCGCGTAGCCGACGCCTTGCTGCTTGCCCCAGGCCAGGGCCTGATCTTCGCGACGCTGTTCGCTCAACTCGGGTAGATCACCATCCTCCGGCTGCTCTACAAAGCGTCGAAAGACCGGCATGCCCGGCCCACGCAAGCTGTTGGCGAGCAATTCGCGCGCATTCTCGCCGGCCTTCGGCGTGTCAGAGAGATTCTGCAGCGGCAGCAGCATCCAGCTCTGCCCAGGCTGCGGCGGCGCGGCGTCATGGATGTCGATGCGGGAGCACCCGCTCAGCAAGACGACACTGAGAACTGCCGGAATGAGCCAATAGCCTATGTCTGATTTCACTTCAACCTCCCGATCTCGCGCAGAACCCGAGGCCGGCCCGCCGGCGCTGGGGCTTTCAGAAACGAATTTGATAACTGACCTGAACGCCGTCATAGGCTTGGGCTGCCTGGCCCCCCTGGGTGTTGGCATAGAAGGCTTCCGCGCTGAATTGGTCGGCCCCGAAAAAGCTGGTACCGACGCCGCCCCGGAAATGGTAGGCAAAGCTGCCGGCAGGCCATAAGCCCCCCATCCAGCCGTCGACATAGGCCCGCAGGGCCAATATTTCCTCGCTGTATTCCTGGTATCCCAGACGGAAGCCGGCGCCGAACTGTCCAAACTGCTTGGAGATGAGGGAATCGATGGACGCCGAGGCCGGAATCGCTCCGCTGTTGACCAGGCTGTTCGGCACCTGACCGGTCAGCGAGTTCGCCTGCATGCCGCCCTGCAGACGCACGTGCAGGGTTGGCAGCCCGCTCAATACGCGCAGACCCACATCGCCGTCGATGCTATAGCCCTCACCCAGGCGCTCATCCTCGCGGGTGCGGAAGCGATGGGCCCCGACTCGAAAGCGCCCGGTAACCAGCGAAGTGGGCCACACGACCACCTGGGCCGCGACCCTGTCCATGGCGCCGTAGGTCCGCAAAAACGCCGTGTAGTCGGTCAGCTCATTGACCTGCACATCGATCGAGCCCTCCAGCCAGTTGACCGGCCGGTAGTCCCAATGCACGTCGCCATAGGGCAGATTGCTGTCGCTGCGCACATTGGTGCCTGCAAGCAGTTTGAGACCCTGTTGGACATTGATGCGTGAATCGAGGCGTGCGGACACATCGTATTCGTCGCTCAGGCCGGACACGCTGGCGTCGTCGATGGAACCATTGAGGTTATTGTGGGTAAAACGAAGACTGGCGCGGGAAAAGCCTAACAAGGGCGCCTGGAAAAGTGGCGCGGCATATTCGCCCTCCTCGCTTTGAATTCGCAACGAACCCAACGAACGCGCGGACCATTTGGAATTGAACGACTGACCCGACATCTTGCGGATGTCCGCGCGTTGCGCCTCCAGCGCCGCCAATTGCTCCGGCGTGGCGCCCGCCTCCTTGGACTGCTGAATCAGCTTCGCTGCCTCGGCATCGCGGCCCAGCTTGCGCAAAGCCTGAACCCGGTCGAGTGTCGAAAGGTCGGCCGCTTCATGTTCCAGAATAGTGGCGATTTCTGCCTGGTCGTCCAGCGCCATGGCCAAGGACAACCGGGCCCAAGGCGACAAGGACCGTCGCTCGCTCGCGGAATCCCCCATCCACAATCGCGCAGCCTCGAAATTGCCTGCGCCCAGCGCGCCGATCAAACCCAGTTCGCGCAACTGCGGTGGACCGATCCCCGCATCAGGGTTGGAACGCGTCTGCTCGCCAGACGCGTTCGCGCGGGTTTCCGCATTGCATCCCGACCCGCCGCCATCGGCGCAGTCGGGCAGCGTCGAGCATCCCGCCACTCCAAGCATCACGATACCGCAGGTCACTCGCATCATGGCATCCTACCTTCCCTTGCCGTCACTGATTCCTTACGGATTCTAATGCTTTCCATGTCAATACGCTCTTAATTTGCCACGCTCCGGCTCAATGCTTCCAACGCCCTGTAGCGCTCGGCCGCCCCTTCCCTCTGATTGACCAGGCTTAAATACGCCATTGCGCTCTGCTTGTCGGAGCGGGCTAGGGACGCGAGTGAGGAGCGGAAATTACGGAGCACGAAGTCCTGCAGCTTGGCCGCTGCTTCGATCTGTCCCGACTGGTGCAATAGTTCCGCATATTGCAGCAGCCAAAGCGGATCGTGCTTGTGGGCCTGTTTCGAACGTTCGTAATAGTCGAGCGCCTCCCGGCTTCGCCCCAGGGCGAGATAGGCCGCACCCAGCGCGTCAGACAGCGCCTGGTCGGCAGCGGCGCCTGCCCCCTGCCAGCGCCCCACATAGTCGGCGAGGCGCGCTTTATCGCGCCGATCAATCAACATCCACAGCAGGCCGGCACGCGCTGAATGCGCCAAAGGATTGATCTGTAAAAGATGCTCGTAACTCGCGGTCGCATCGGCAATGTGACCGCGCTGAACCTGGTAGCGTGCTCTCAGCAGCCAGTATTGCTCGTTCCGCGCGAGGCTGGGCTCAGAGGCTGCAGACTGTCCAAGCAGCGCGCCCATGCGGTCCCAGCGCTTGCCTTGAGCAGCCATGTCTAGCGCCAGTATCAGCATCCTCGGTTGGCCGCTCAAACGCCAGCCGCGTTCGGCGTAATCGATGGCCTCATCGAACCGGCCGCCCTTGCGTGCGAGCAGGGCCAAGCGTTCATGGACGAGTTCCTCGCGCGATCCCGCCTCTGCCATAACGACATAGGCCTTAGTCGCATCAGCTGGCGATTCCAACTGCCAGGCCAGATCGCCGTAGAGCGTCCAGAAGTCCTTGGCTGCGCTCGTAAACTGGCCACTGGAATCACGCAGCCTCTGCAGCGCCAGATCACGCCTGCCTGCGCCACTCATGAGTTGGGCGATACGCAGCGTCAAATCCTGGCTGTGGCCAAAGCGTGACTCCATGGCTTCGAGCGCGGCAATCAGAGAACCGCTCTGCTTGTTCTTGCCCAAGGTGAAAATCAGGCCTTCCCAGAGCAGCCGGTCGTTGGGATTACGGGCGATGGCGCGGTTGAGAAAATCGACCCAGGCGCCTTGCGGGCGACTGCGCCGATAGGCAGCTTCGGCAAGGAAATAGTCGCCCTTGCTCAGAGCGCGATCCTGCACCCGCAGATCCAGAAGCTCTATTGCAAGCCCATCATTACGAGCCCCTTGCGCCAGGCGCAGCGCCTCGCCAAGCGCCTGGCCATGATCGCCGGCGCGTACTTTCGGGAGCCAGTAGCGCAAGGCTTCCCCCGGCTGCCCCGCTTGCTCCGCCAACTCCGCCGACTGCTCCTGACAGCGTTCGCAGCCGGGTTGGAGGCGGGCCAACTGGCTAGCCACGGACCAGGCCCCGCGAAAATCGCTCACGGACAATTCCAGCGCTATCTGCTCCTGCAAGACCTTGGCGTCGCCGGGCTGGCTGGCGGCCAGTGCGCGCCCCCAGTCGCGGGCTCGATCGGGACGGCCGGCCGCCAGCGCCATGGCAACCAGATGCCGCAATAGTTCGACATCGTCAGGGAAACGCTCACGGTATGTCTCGCCGCGCGCGGTGGCGCGGTCAAACGCCATGCCGCCAACATAGGCGTCGAGCGCCTGGATCGCCAGCATCCTGCCGGTGCCCTGATCGGCAGCCATTTGCACGGCCTCGTCGAGTCTGTCGCCGGCCTGCAGACTGTCTCCGCTGGCAATGAACCAGCGCGCTGATTCCTGCAGCCAACGCTGACGCTGTGCGATGTCCACCTGGCTGAGCCGAACGTAGAATTCGCCGGCCAGCCCGGGCTGGCCAAGGGCGAGACTGACGCGCGCAAATTCGGCCAAGTCCTGTGAAGACTGGACCTGACCGCTTTGGTCGCGCAGACGTTGCACCAAACCGGCGATACGGTCGGGGCGCCTGGGATCGTCGGCCCGGAGCGCATTGACCCTACTCTGCTCAATCTCGATTTCCAGCCGCGTCAGTTCAAGATCGCCCGACGGTTTCCCGAGCAGGGGCGCGAGGGCCGCTGCCGCCGTCTCTGGCTGCCCAACTTGCAACAGCTGACGCACCAGAGTCACCCTCAGTACCTCGTCTGCCGGGTTTAGGCGAGTCATCAGTTCCAGATAGCGGATGGAAACCCCATCGGGAGACCGTCCTGCCATCAGACGCTGGATCTGATCCATGTTTTGAAAGGTCAAGCCAAGTGCGATCAGCAGGGCCGCCCCAAAGCCTGCCACCGACGAAGTGCTGACCAGACTTGGTCGGGAACACGGGAGAGTTGCTGACATGTCTGCCTCCTGCGGGCGCTTGGCCCGGAGCAATTTAGCTGTAACCGGCAAACCCGCTCCGAGTCACGGCTTGGCGGTGTGTCTGGTCGGTTCTGTGCCGAAGTCGAGAAAATCCAGGGACGGATTGGCAACCCAGGGAATAAAGCCCATTTCGCGGATATCGCGCGCGACCTTCACCGCCTGCGCCGCCCGATCGGATGGCACGTAATCGATGACAACCACGGGAAGGCGGTAACGGTCCTTGACCTCGTTGAGTTTCGTAAGCAACCAGGCCCGGTCGTTAGGCCTGACATCGCGGTAGGTTTGATTGGCTGCATCCCAGCCCGCGAAGAGGGACTCGGCCGCGACCCCGGCACATAAAGGCGCCACCTCGGGCAGAATTTCAAAGCCGCGGTTAAACAGCAGTTTGACACCCGGGAAGCGGGCATGTGCCGACCTGACCACGTCCACCAGACCGCGAATCTGCGCCCGGCGTCCGGCTTCGTCCTTCACCGTCAATTGAAAACTGTCCAAGGTATCCAGAAAAAAGCCGCGGTAGCCTTGAGACCATAAGGGCGCCATGGACCGCTCGAGGAGATGGCGCCTCCATCCAGGCGCAGAAAGATCGGCCACCCGGCTTTGCCACGCGCTGTTATGGCCCATGAGCCATGAAGGGTCCACACCCGTTTCCGACAGCTGGCGTTCTTCCAATTCACCGACACTGACATAGGCGAAGACTTCCACGCCTTTGCTGCGCAACGGCTTGGGCGAACCAAAGTTGCCCGGCTGCACGACCACCCAGTCATACGTACCCAACTGGCTGATCGGAGCATTGGCGCCGTAGTAGAAGGCAACGCTTTCAGGAGCAGACGAGGCCGGTGCAAGACCGATCAAATACAGTAGCCCAAGCCTCATCACTAGCCCTTTGACTTTAACCGGCAACACAGCTTTTACCCTAAACGAACATTAACCAATCTGACTTTTGGCTTGCCTACATTAAGGCAGCTAATACACTACCACCGCTGCCGCATTCCGTCTTTCAATGCACGCGCTGCCCGAGTCTATAGAAACTGGCTCCTATCAATGCACTAGATTAAACACAAGAAAGAATAGGAATGATTGAGTAGGTTTACGTAGATTACTTACTAAAGTTAGCGGCGTTTTACATATAGACTCAAGTCAACCTTAAGGCACTGTTTTTTTTCATATTTAATGAAACTAACATTTTTGTATACTCTATCTAACCTGACAACTAAGGTCCGTCTCAACGAAAACAGCTTGTCACAAATCCGGTACGTGTTGGACAGCTCAGAAACTTCAGATCATACGCAGTCCTACGGATTTAGGCAAGCACTTTCCTGCTCTACCTTACCCCGCAACAAACCATGGCAAAACCGACTCCTAAAAACCGAGCGGCATTCGCATATTGAAACTTTCTCCTTCGGCCCTGGGATAAAGTGGCAAAGCGCTATACGCTATATTAACGCTTATAAGAAACTAACATTAGAGAATAGTCTACATACATTAAAACCTTTTAATCCAAGGTTTTTGTAGTTGCTGCTCTTAGTAAATAATTGGAACTCTCGCCACAGCATCAGGATTCACCGCAAGCCAATGCGGATAAAAATATGCCCCTAAAAGCGTCTGGCGAAACACAGGTACTTAGTTGTTTAAGAATTAGATTCTATTCTGGAATAAATCTTTATTTTGGCCCAGAACTCACCGATGCACTGTTACCTGCGCGGATTTAATTCAATTTTCAGCGATCACAAATAGTCAACTACCAGGAGACCTTCGATATGAAAGCGCATTTCACTGCATCTCAAACACACAGACTAGCGGCTATATCATGTCTCTTGGTGATCGGCTTGACTGGATTTGTAACACCAGCCAATGCCGCAAAATCATTGACAAAGAGCCAGATTGTGGAGGCTCAGAAAGCCGAGACGGAAAGGGCAAAGAAGTCCGATAAGAGCTATCAAAGACAGGCCAAGGCACTAGGCCAATACTATACCAAGCTTGCTCAGAAGCTATCGAAATCAGGAATTAATGTGCAGCCTCTGCTTGCAGCATCTGCCTATTTCAACAACGAGTCAAAAAAGTAAGCCGCATGACCCATTAAATTAGGATGGTCGGCTTTCTTAACCAACCGGGAGAAATACCATGTTATCTGGCATTCATCTCAAATTCGGCGCCAAAGCAGCTCGAGCCGTGTACGTAGCAATCTTTCTCCTGGCCTCATTTTTGACCCCAGCTTGGGCAGTTACCACGACGGCAAGCGATACATTCCCCGCCCTCGCCTATACCGGGACCGACGGGACTGCGCCTTGGGCGGGCGCTTGGCAAGAATTTGGCGAATCGCTCACCGCGCCCATTTATAGCACCGGACAAGTGCGGGTGGTCGCCAACAGTACCACCGCTAACATAACCAACTGCGTCGCCACCAATTGCCTGCGCATGGGCGGCAACGACGTCGAAATCCAGAACCACGGCGTGCTGCGTCAAATTGACCTAAGTGGCGCCACCTCGGCGACGCTCAGGTTTACCTATCGGCGCGTGCGCCCCCCGTCAACTTTGACGACGGGCTTGGGCGCGGTCCGCGTCGAAGTCAGCAAGGACGGCGGTGAAAAATGGACAATCCTGGCGAGATATCCCTTCACCACCACCACCGATTCAAGCCGCACTGCGGCCGGGCCTAATGGGCAGGGTTTCGACATCACGAGTTGGGCTTCGGTCAATACGCGGATTCGCTTCATCGGAGAAGCCACCGACAACCGGCCCTTGGATTCGGTCGGCTTTTTCTACGCCGATGACGTCAAGGTCGACCTCGTCAAACCCGATGCGCCCCCGCCTTCCCCGTCCGCCGGTTCAAACGTCAGCGACTCGTTCCCCGCCATTGCCTATAACGGCAGCGATGGGAGCGTTTCCTGGGCGAGCACCCCCTGGATCGAAGCCGGCGAGACCACCAGTCCGACCGCTGGAAATTTGCGGGTCGTAGCGAACACGACAACCGGCGGCGTAACCAACTGTGTAGCCACCAATTGCCTGCGCATCGGCGGCGATATCAACAACCGCAGCGCATCGCGCCCGGTCAATCTGGGCGCGAACTACCTCGTGACCGCCAACCTCAGCTTCGAGTATAGGCGTGTAGTCAACACGACGGGGACCGGCGGCGTCTGGGTGCAAGCCTGGAACGGCACGACCTGGACCAACCTTGGGACGATGATCGCGTTCAGCGGGACAACCGATTTGAGCCGCATCTCGGCGAACTTCGATCTCAAGCCCTATGCCGTGGCCGGCACCCAGATCCGGTTCCTGGGGCAGGGAACCATCAATGGGTTCCTTTACATCGACAATGTCAAGGTCGCGTGGACGATCAACAATCCGCCCACTGCGGCCGACGACGGCCCCTACACGACGAGCCAGAATACGCCGCTGACCGTCACTGCGCCGGGCCTGCTTGGCAACGACAGAGATCCTGAAAGCGGCGCTTTGACGGCTGTAGCGGTCACCCAGCCCGTGCACGGAAGCCTGACTTTGAACTCTAACGGCTCATTTACCTACACGCCGTCAAATAATTACAACGGCCCCGACTCTTTCACCTACCAAGCCAACGACGGTTTGAACAACAGCTCTCCGGCGACCGTGAACCTCATCGTCACGGCGGTCAATCAGCCGCCTGCGTTTAGCCCGACCAGCTACAACTTCAACGTCAACCAGTCCGCCGGCACGGGGACCACGGTCGGCACGGTTTCGGCTACCGATCCGGAGAATGGTGCCATTACCTATGCGATCACGGGGGACAGCTCGGGCGGCGCATTCGCCGTCGCTAGCCCCACGCTCATCGTTGCCAATACGGCCCTACTCAAACCCGGTACGTATACGGTCACGGTCAGCGCGACCGACCCCAACGGGCTGGCGGCACAGCCGCCAGCGACGGTGACTATCACGGTCATCAATCCTCCGCCGGTATTCAATCCAACGAGCTACTCGTTCACTGTCAAGCAGACGTCCGGCAACGGGGCGGCGGTCGGCAGCGTCTTGGCCACCGACCCGGATGGCGGCGTCGTAACCTACGCGATCACGGCCGGCAACACCAGCAATAGTGCCTTTGCCATCAATAGCTCCTCCGGGGCGATCACCGTCGTCGCGCCTCTTACAGCCGGCACGGTCAATCTCACGGTCAGCGCGACGGATCCTAGCGGAGCCCACTCGGAAGTTCAGGTGGCAATCACAGTCACCGAGGTCACCGTCAATCTTAAGGTGCTGGTCATCGGCATAAGTCCTGCCTCGACAGATCCCTTAAATAAGGATGGACCCCAATGGCCGACTAGCGTAACCAACCCCGATGGTGTTTTGGGATATATGCAAAGGTTCCTCGAGCAGGCCGGCGTGCCCTACGATGTGCTGGACGCCAGTAACCCCAGTGACCCAATTAGGTCACTGTTGACACCGGGCGGTTTGACGGTTACCGCTTCCCAGGGCCGCTACAACGGAATCATCCTGACGGACGCGGGGGTGGTGAATCCAAGCACCCGTTCCAGTTATCTCAGTTCGGCCGAGTGGGCGGCCCTCCACAGCTACGAACGGGACTTCAAGGTCCGGGAGACTGTGGTTTCGAATCTGTACTATTCGTGGTATTCGTGGCAACAATGCCTGCCGAATTCTACTACCTGTGATTACGACTATGGTATGGACCCTGCTGGCAGCGTTACCGGTGACCCGACACCTGCTTTAGCCTATTGGAGCAGATCCGTACTCGGCGCTGATGACACAGCACCACCCCCAGCTCTCGACAGAAAGTTGTTCTCCTATTTAAAGAAGGGTAAATCCTCTGAAGCGTCCAATCCGCTGCCTATCACTGGCTTTGGATTCACTGCGAATCCGCGAACCGGTGGCGCGGTGACTGTCACCAAGCTGCTTACGACTACCGCCGATGAGACGGGACCTGCCCTGATTTCCCTGCTCACCTATCCGGATGGCCGAGAAGTCCTTTTTTCGACCCTCAACCACGCGTGGTTCTTTATGTACTCCGAGGTGCTGGTACGCGATTTCGTGAACTTCGCGACCCAAGGGTTGTTCATTGGCGAATCGAAGCCCTATCTCAATCTCCACGTGGACGATCTGTTCCTCGGGGACAACCTGTGGGATCCCGTGGCCAACTGGACTTCGGCGGAGGCGTTCCAGAGGCTGACGAGCGCCGAAGTGCCAAATGTGGTCGCGGCGCAGAACGCCTTCAGAACCGCGCACCCGCTCGCGCAGGAGGTCAAGTTGGAGTTCGCCTTCAACGGTGTCGGAATTGGGCCCACTGGGCTACCGTCTGGCGCATCGGCCGCGTGTACTAACCTGATTACTGCAGCCTTCGGCAGTGCGACTCCAGATCCCGCAGACCTCACGGACTCGGTGGGTGCAATCCAGTTAAGTCAAAGCAACTTCGGCTTTATCAACCACACCTACACCCATCTGGATCTGGATTTCAGCGGCCATGCACTAGCAGGAAATGGACATGTGGTAGGCAACTTAGGTACAGGGACTAACACCAATGCGGATTATGAAGACGAAATCACCTGTAACCGGTTGGTGTGGCAGAACCTGGCCCTACCCGGATACGCCGAGAACCTCAACACCCTGCTGACCGGCGAGCATTCGGGCATCAAGGACGACGGTTTCCATAATCTGGTTACAGGCCTTTACTATTTCGCTAATTCGTACGGGGAGAGTAATTGGGTATTCGAGGCGAACGCACCGTTCCCGGAGCCGTCTCTGAACGTTCTCCTGGACGATGCCACGAAGGCCTTTCCATATGCGGGCAATCCCGAGTTCTTCAGAACCGTTACCACGCTGACCCAGCCCGTGCGTTACCTCGCCGGCGACGCCTCGCAAGTCAATCAGGGTGTGGAGCAGTTCGTCAACAACGTGCCCAGCAACCGCTACCTGGGGGCAACGCCTACGGAGAACTTCAACCTGGTGCTGCTGCCGCGGTATCCGTCGTCCATCTTCTATAACGCCTGGTATCCGGGAGCGCTTGTGGATTGCAGCACACAAGCTGCGAATCCCACTCTACGTACCGACCCCAATTGTCGGGACGGCTCCTTGGTGGACGAGTGGGCCAATCTCTTCCGTGAACGGCCGTTGGCTGAGTTCTTGGCTCAAATCCCGGCCCCTCCGACGAGCGACTATTGCACCCCTGATGGGCAATTCGACTACGCTCATCTTAACGACCCGGACCCGAAAATAGCCGCACAATATTCGAAATATCTGGGAGATCTCTGCGCAACCCGGGACTACGCGACCATCCTCGCCGCCGACGCCGATATTACGGTGAGGCATATGCTGAGCTGGCAGAAGTACCCGCATTACTTCCACGAGATCAATCTAAAGAACTATGACGGTACGGGCAGCACGCTGTTGTTCGACTGGGCCAACGCAGTCATGACGGTGTACGAGAGCTATGTGACCCTGCCCGTGAAGAATCTGCCGTACTGGAAGGTCGGGCAGTTGACCGAAGAGCGCCTGAATGGCCGCGCTGCCAATATCAGCGGCGTGTGGAACGTCACGACCAATACCGTCCAGCTTCAGGCTCGCACGCCTCCAGCTAGCGGGTCGGCTAAGGCCATCGTGACCGGCGTAACAAGCGGCGGGGTTTCCGGCGCGCAGGAGGAGGTTTACGGCGGGCAGACGATCGCCACCATCCCCTTGGGCACGACAACCGTTACTGTCCCGGTTGTCAAGTAGGATCTCCGACCGGACTGAGTAGGAAGAGCGATCGGTGACCGGGTGACCCACTTAGGTTGGGCACCCGGTCAAACGTATCCCCACCATTTGGGTCGACCCGACCGGCTCTTTAAGGGCCGGCGATTTCTTTTGGCCCGATGTAGTCAAGATAAATTCGGAACCTCTCACGACCTCGTCTTCAGGTCAATCTGCACTGCAGACGGGACGTCTCAATTATGTGACACCCTCAATGCCGATGTCGCTTGATACAGACAGATCGGCTCGATCGCAGCTAGACGGTACCAAACCGTATCTAGATATCGCTATAACAACAACATCTGACACAAAGCCATGAATCGGCGTTCGATTCACGGCCCTTCCTTCTGCAGTCCGTGCTCCATCGAGCGTCGCCTAGCGACGACTAATTGTGCCCAATAGGCCATAAACAACAGCGCCCTTTACTTCTGCTTCAACCACCCGAAAAACCACGCCCCAAAGGGTCTTCACGCCGATCGCAAGGCGCTGCTGAAAGATAACCAACTAGGTCCTTGCCTTATTCGACATACGCACTCCCGACACCAAGCATTATATAAATAATAGTTCTTTATCATAGACTTATTAGCGACTGATAAAATCAAAACTCGCCATTGGTATGCCCTGTGCTTATGCCATAGCGACGAGGCAGCGCGGACTCCTATTTTCAAAACCGAGCCGCCACATCGGCGCCATGGCCCATCCAAATTGGCCGGAAGTTCAAACCAGCGCAATCACCAACACAACGAGGGAAAACATGCACAGTTTCCGATCTCTTAGAACAATCTTCACGCCAATGCTGGTAACAGCACTCTTTGCGACATACGCGGCTTCAGCATCAGCTGCCAACAGGTGGTGGAATTACAAGACGCGCAGCGTGACCGGGACAACTACACCCACACCCACACCCACACCCACACCCACACCCACACCCACACCCACACCCACACCCACACCCACACCCACACCCACACCCACACCCACGCCCACGCCCACGCCCACGCCCAGCGGTTCGGCAAACGTCTGGCACCCGGCGCCTCAAACTAGCTGGAACTGGCAATTGAGCGGAACGATCAAAACGAGCGTCAACGCCGTAATGTACGATATTGACTTATTTGACGCACCGCAGAACGTAATTGACACCCTGCATGCGCAGGGCAAGGTCGTGATCTGCTACATGGAAGTCGGAGGTTGGGAAAACTGGCGTCCTGATGCTAGTCAGTTTCCAACGTCCGTCATCGGCCGGAGCAATGGCTGGGCCGGCGAGAAGTGGATAGACATAAGACAGATTAACGAGTTAGCACCGATCATGCGGGCAAGACTGGATCTGGCAGTCTCTAAGCGTTGCGATGGCATCGAACCGGATCTGGACGATGGATATACCAATAACACCGGGTTCCCGCTCACGTATCAGGACCAGATCACCTATAACCGCTGGATTGCCGCAGAGGCTCACGCGCGCAATTTATCCATAGGCCTTAAGAACGACGTGGAGCAGGCCGCCGATCTCGTGCACGACTTCGACTGGACGCTCAATGAGGAATGTCATCAGTACAATGAATGTAATCTTCTTAGTCCCTTCATCAAGGCTGGCAAAGCGGTGTTCAACGCCGAATACCAAGGCGATCCGGTAACCTTCTGTCCAGCAGCGAATATTGCCGGATTTTCAACTCTTAAGCTTCCTTTGTCTCTAGACGGCTCATCTCGAGTCGATTGCCTCACTAGTTACTGAAGCCGATCAAGGCCTTAAACCAACGCGAGCCATCTGGGATTTCTACCGGGCGTCGCAGTTATACCGCAACTTTCGAAATCGCTCTTGCTTAAGGGCAAACCCACTGGGGACAACGGATGTCCCCAGACGGGCTTAAGCGTTTCCGTCCAATTGGTCATGGCTCCTCGCGCGAGCAGCCGCTCAATGATCAGTACTTTCTCCATTAACCCCGAATTTAGGAACTGGCACCGGTAATGGCTGTCCTTAGTTTACCGAGGGGGGTGTTTACCCAGCGAAACTCAGAGTGCTGTGCGGACTCGCGGCCTGAATGAATCAAGTATGAAGCGGTGATGGCAGACGACGTGTTCACTCAAGCACCGAAAGCCTCCCAGGTCATCGGTCAGGACCGCGCAGGTTGGGTCCAGCGTATTCTCCGCCCAGGCGCCGATGGCCTCCTTCGTGAACCGGAGGCTATCCAAACGAAGGAAGAGTGGATGACCTTCTTCGGTGGCTTGTACAGCCATCACAAACGGAACCTTGTTCTCCGATCCTCGCTCTGGGGTTCCCGGCTTTTCGCTTCCCGCGTAGGCATCGTCGATTTCCACGCGCCCGGACGGCACGCGCTCCGCCTCGCGCTCTGACATGACCTGAATCAGCTTGTGCTTGAGACGCCGGCCCCCCCCTGGAGGCAGCATCAGTTCCAGCGCCGAGACATTGTTCTTGCTTTGGGTCATCAGATGCATCGCCAGAAACCATAGCGCAAGTGGCAATTTGGTCGCCTGAAAGATCGTCCATGCGGTCAGACAGGCTTGACTGAGGCAGACGCGACACTGCCAGTACTTAATGCCTTCGCGATGGAACACCCAATGCCTGGCGCCCCCGCACTCGGGGCACCGAAACCCGTCTGGCCAGCGCATGGTCTCCAGCGCCGCTTCGCACTGCGCTTCGCTGCCGCACTGGTTTAAGAAATCAGCCATCGAAAGACTACGTTGAAATTGGACTCGGTTCATCGCCATGGGGCACCACTGTGTATTGAGCCCCTAGAATACGAGCGGTAGTCGTTTACCACGTGAGCTACTGCTAAAGTTCGACGCTAATCAGGTACATTTGTAACCTATGCGAATTGGGCTTTTAAACCGAGGTGGCTCATTTCGATGAGCCGAATTCAATTTCAGCTGATATAAGTATCCTTTTGGCCTTTTTCCTGGGCTGGTGAAACACCTGCAGCGACCGCGCGGGCAGCCAGGCAGTGGCAATCAAACGTCTGGTCCGTTACCGTTCGGACTCCAGCCCGAGTTCGCGCAGTTGCTGCTTGGTGACGATCGAAACGCTTTCATCCTGCTCGCAGAAAACGATGAAGGCCTCGCCACGTTGTAATTGCCGCTTGACCAGTTCCAGTTTGGCAGACAAGCTCAATTCGGTATCGCCATAGTCGGTCACGTCCCGCGTGGCGAACTCCTCGAGGAGTCCCTGCAGAGCGTCCGGACTCAATGCGTCGTGTGGTATCAACATGTAAAACCGCGGCCATGAGTTTCGGACCATACTGTCATGCCACGAGCAAAGCCGAGTCAAGCCCGGCGCTGAAGCATCGCACCGATTTTTCAAGCAGCCCCTCACCACTAAAAGGAAAACATTAATGTCGGCCAACATGCCATGGTTCGTCCGGGGGGACATAGACGGATTTTTTGGCCTGGCGCTGGACAATCTCGTCCAGTTGCTGCTCATCGTCTCCCTGTGCGGCGGGGTGTTGGGATTCCCGGACGAGTTGCTTTACGGCCAGGTCCTGCCCGGCGCGGCGGTTTCACTCTTGGTCGGAAACCTCTTCTACGGCTGGCAAGCCCGCCAACTGGCCATGCGGACCGGACGCCAGGATGTGTGCGCCCTGCCCTATGGCATCAATACGGTCTCGCTCATCGCCTTCGTATTCATGATCATGCTGCCTGCCAAGCTGGCCGCGCAGGCCGCAGGCGCCAGCGACCCGGCGCGGGTAGCCTGGCAGGCGGGACTCCTGGCCTGCGGCTGTAATGGCTTGATCGAACTCATTGGCTCGACCTTCGCGGAAAAACTGCGCCGCAGCACACCCCGCGCGGCGCTGCTCTCGACCCTGGCGGGCATCGCCTTGGGCTTTATCGCCTTGGGCTATTTGTTCCGCTCTTACGCCCACCCGCTGGTCGGCCTGACCACGCTGGCCGTCGTGATGCTCACCTATTTCGGGCGGGTCAAGTTTCGCGGCGGGCTCCCCGGCGGCTTGGTGGCCGTGGCTCTTGGCACTAGCCTGGCCTGGATGCAAGGGCTGGCTCCGGTTGGTTCGGATCCGGCCTCCAGCGGCTGGCGATTGCCGATCCTCGCGGCTAGCGATCTTTGGGCTGGCATGAACAGTCGCGCCCTGCTGGATTACTTTGCCGTCATCCTGCCCATGGGACTTTTCAACCTGCTGGGATCGCTGCAGAACATCGAATCGGCGGAAGCCGCCGGGGACGCCTACCCCACTGGCCAGTCACTCGCCGTCAACGGCATTGGTAGCATCGCCGCCGCTCTTTTCGGCTCCTGCTTTCCCACCACGCTTTATATCGGCCATCCCGGCTGGAAAGCCCTGGGCGCGCGGGCTGGCTATTCCATCCTCAACGGCGCGTTCATCAGCTTCATCTGCCTGACCGGAACCTTGAGTTACATCGCCTGGGCCGTGCCGGTGGATGCGGGCCTGGCCATCGTGCTATGGATCGGCATCGTGATTACCGCGCAGGCTTTTCAGGAAACCCCGAAGTCTCACGCCCCGGCGGTGGTCATCGGGTTGCTGCCCGGCGTCGCCGCCTGGGGCGCTTTCATGGCGAAAAGCGGACTGCGCGCGGCGGGTTATGGGACCCCGGAAGGTCCCGCGTTCAGTGACGACTTGCTGCCGCAGTTTCTGCGGGCGGATCTGTGGATGGATGGAGCTTTCGCTATCGAGCAGGGCGCGATTTTCACCAGTACCCTCATGGCGGCGATCACCGTCGCGGTGATCGAGCGGCGGTTCCTGCAAGCTGCACTGTGGAGTTGGATCGCCGCGCTCTTCGCCGGCCTCGGCCTGATACACAGCTATCGCTGGACGCCCGCCGACACGCAGATGGTGCTGGAACCGGCCTGGGCCTTTGTGCAGGCTTACGGCGGCATGGGTTTGCTGTTTTTGCTAGCGCGCTGGGTGACGGTTGCGGACTGAGAGCTTGGGCTCAGCCCCAGAGATCGGAAAGGGCAAACTCGATGGCGTCGAAAGGCGGCACCCGCACCAGATCGTCTTCCTGCAGAGTGGCGATCAGGGTCCAGCGCCCCTCGCGCAATTCGTAAGCCTCCAGGGTGTGGGCATCCGGGTCCACCAGCCAGGCGTATTGAACACCGTAGCGCCCGTACCCGTAGAGTGGCAGCTTCACCGCCCTGTCCCTGCGCTGGGTGGAGGGCGACAGGATTTCGCAGACCCAGTCGGGCACGACCTCGAACCGGTGCCCATCGGGGACCGCCGGCATCCGCTCGCGGCGCCAACCGGCCAAATCCGGCACGGCCACCTCGGTGTCGCGGACAAAATGCACCTCGGGCTCCGGAATGATCCACCAGCCGCCCGAACTGCCACCATACCCAAAGGCTCCGCCAATCCTTACATTAAGCCCGCCTTCCGCCAGCCCATGCCGCCCGCTGGGCCGCGGCCGAACGTGGAGTTCTCCCGCGAGAATCTCGCCCGTCACCCCTTCGGGCAAGCGGCAAAGTTCGTCATAGAGAGACTGCACCGGCGCGATGACGCTGCTCATTGCGGCACCTCTCGGCTAAGCGTTACGACAAAGCCGCTTCAAGGTTCGATCTCCATCAGAGTTTCGTTCGGATTGACGCGATCGCCCTTCCGCACATGGATCGCCACCACCGTGCCCGAAATGGGCGCTTGAATCTGCGTCTCCATTTTCATAGCCTCCGTGACCAGCACGCCATCCCCGGCCGCAACGCGATCGCCCTCGCTGACCAGGATGTCCACGATATTGCCTGGCATGGAGGTCACCACATCGCCTGGCTTGCTGGCGATGGGCCGCCCACCAGCCCCGACCGTACGGCTGAAGCCACTGAGCACTTCAAGATCCACTTCCTGCGGGACCCCATCCAGGGTGATGTAGAAACGGCGGTTGCGCTGGCTGTCCAGGTTCGCGCCGGTGATCTGCACATCGTAAGTCTCCCCGTGCACCGATACCTTGAACTCGGTGGGAGCGATACGCTCTGCGACCGGCGACGGCGCGGCGACGGTCAATGGCGATATCAAAGGCTCCGGCTTCAGCACCCCCGCCTTGCGCTCGCTGAGGAAAGCCTTGCCGACTTCCGGAAACATGGCATAGATCATGACGTCGGTATCGCACTCGGCGAGATCGCCGATCTCCGCCTTCAGGCTCTCCAGTTCCGGCTTGAGCAGATCGGCCGGGCGCACGTCGATGACCGCTTCCTGACCGATGGCCTTGCGCCGCACCGCCTCGTCCACCGGAGCCGGGGGATGGCCATAGCCACCCTGGAGATAGCGCTTCACCTCGTTGGTGATGGTCTTGTAGCGCTCACCCGTCAGCACGTTCAGCACCGCCTGCGTGCCCACGATCTGGGACGTGGGGGTGACGAGGGGCGGAAAACCCAGATCGCGCCTCACCCTGGGAATCTCCTCGAACACTTCGTGAATACGGTGCAATGCGCCCTGCTCTTCCAACTGCTTGGCCAGGTTCGACATCATGCCGCCGGGAACCTGATTCACCTGCACGCGGGTATCGACGCCGGTGAACTCACTCTCGAATTGCGCGTATTTCTTGCGGATACCGGCGAAATAGGCAGAAATCTCCTGCAGCAGGCCAAGGTCCAGGCCGGTGTCATACGGCGTCCCGTGCAGGGCGACCACCATGCTCTCCGTGGGCGGATGGCTGGTGCCGCCGGCAAACGCCGAAATAGCGGTGTCGATATGGGCGCAACCGCTCTCCACGGCCTTGAGCTGGCACATCTCCGCCAACCCGGCGGTGGCATGGCAGTGCAGGAACAACGGCACATCCAGGTGATCGCGCAGCACCTTCCCCAGTCGAGCCGTCTCGCTTGGCCTCAATAGGCCCGCCATGTCCTTGATGGCGATGCTGTCGGCGCCCATGTCGACCATGTCACGCGCCTGCTCCAGATACATGGCGACCGTATGCACCGGGCTGACCGTGTAGCACAAGGTGCCCTGAGCATGCTTGCCGTGCTCCTTTACCGCATCGATGGCCACCCGCAGGTTGCGCACGTCATTGAGCGCGTCAAAGATGCGGAAGACATCTATCCCCTCACGCGCCGCCAGGCGAACGAACTCGCGCACCACGTCATCGGAGTAGTGGCGATAACCCAAGAGGTTCTGTCCGCGCAGCAGCATCTGCAGCCGCGTGTTGGGCAGGGCATGACGCAGCTTGTGCAAACGTTCCCAAGGGTCTTCCTTAAGAAAGCGCACACAGGCGTCGAACGTGGCGCCGCCCCAGACCTCCAGGGACCAGAAACCGACCTCGTCCAGCTTTTCGCACACCGGCAGCATGTCCTCGGTGCGCATGCGGGTGGCAATCAGCGATTGGTGGGCGTCGCGGAGGATGGTGTCGGTAATGTAGACCCGGCTCATGTGTTCGTGATGCTCCTGTCAAAGTCCGACGTGGGAAGCGATGGCGGCGGCAATGGCCAGCACCGTCTCCTCACGCCCGCGCTTGCGTGAAAAGTTGACCAGTTCCGGATGCGAAGTCAAAAAACCGGTATCGAAGCGCCCGGCCAGAAAGTCGGGATGCTTCAGGATCTCTTGGTAAAACGGCACCGTGGTCCGCACCCCACCGATACCCATGTCGTTGAGCGCACGCCGGCCCCTGGCCACGGCCTCGGGCCAGGTGCGTCCCCAGACGATTACCTTGGCGCACATGGAATCATAGAACGGCGGAATCTCGTAGCCGGTGTAGATCGCCGTGTCCGTGCGAACCCCCGGCCCGCCCGGCGCGTAATAGCGGGTCAGCCGCCCGAAGCTGGGCAGGAAATCGTTCTTCGGATCTTCCACGTTGATGCGGAACTGGATGGCAAAACCGCGTGGCGCGACTTCCTCCTGACTGAAGCTGAGAGGTTGCCCTTCGGCGATGCGGATCTGCTCCTTTACGATGTCGATACCCGTGATTTCCTCGGTGACCGTGTGCTCCACCTGGACGCGGGTGTTCATCTCCATGAAATAGAACTCGCCGGACTGGGTCAGCAGGAATTCGATGGTACCCGCGTTCACGTAACCCACCGCCCGGGCCGCGCGCAGCGCCAGTTCGCCCACCTGAGTCCGCTGTTCCGACGTTAGCTGGGGCGATGGCGCAATCTCGATGAGCTTTTGATTTCGGCGCTGCACCGAGCAGTCGCGTTCGAACAGATGCGCCACCTGCCCATGGCTGTCCGCCAGGATCTGCACCTCGATGTGGCGCGGGTTCTCGACGAATTTCTCCAGGAACACCTCGGCCCGGCCAAAGGCCTTGCTGGCCTCGGAGATAACCCGGTCGTACTGCTGTCTTAGGTCATGCTCGTCATTGCAGCGGCGGATGCCACGCCCGCCACCGCCCGAGGTGGCTTTCAGCATTACCGGGTAGCCGATGCGGAGAGCCTCGCGCAAAGCCTCGTGCAGGTCCTCCACATTGCCTTCGCTGCCCGGCGTGACCGGAACGCCGGCCGCGATCATCGCCTTGCGGGCCTCGATCTTGTCGCCCATCAGATGAATGACCTCGGCGCTGGGGCCGATGAAGCGGATGCCACGTTGGGCACAGACGCGCGCAATCTCGGGATTCTCGGACAGGAAGCCATAACCGGGATGGATGGCGTCGCAGCCGGTTTCCACGGCCAGATTGACGATGCGATGAGGGTTCAGGTAACCGGCGAGTTCCTCGCTGCCGATGCAATAGGCCTCATCCGCCTTCTTCACGTGCAGGGAAAAGCGGTCGGCTTCTGAGTAAATGGCTACGGCGCGTATATCCATCTCGGCGCACGCACGGATCACGCGCACGGCGATCTCGCCGCGGTTCGCGATCAATATCTTCTTGATCATCTTGGGCATCATCGATTACTGCTCTCAGCCAGCATCTGTCGTCAACATGATGACCAAAAACCGTGACAGATGCCACCTTCGCAAGCCCTGCGTTGTTCAGGCCGGTTCTGATTTCGCTGGATCCCATGCTTCGCTCTAAGTCTGGTTCCCACGCTCCGCGTGGGAACCCCAACCGGACGCTCCGCGTCCACCTCAGGCGCGGAGCGCCAGGACCACCGTTCCCACGCAGAGCATGGGAACGAGAACAGCACGTCTGGCTTCGCCTGGTTCCCACGCTCCGCGTGGGAACCCCCACCGGACGCTCTGCGTCCACCCCAGGCGCGGAGACCCACGCCCACCATTCCCACGCCGAGCGTGGGAACGAGGAAACACCCCTCACGCGCTCAACGACCGCTCGATTTCCCGCAGAATACCGTCCGGCTCACGGACGCCCACGTCAGCAATAGCATCAGCGCGCTGCTGCGTATCCGCCACGGCATAAATCCGAAGCTCATCCGCATTCCCGGAAGGCCTAAGATGCGCCACATCCCCTTTGCTGAAGAGAATACGCACGCCGTCGATGAAATTCAGCGCCCTGATGTCATCAAATCCGTCAGCCTCGGTGAAAAATATGGAAAGCTCAGCGCTTATGCTTCGGAACTGCTCCGCCTCATCCGCCCCAGCCACCCGTTCCTGACCATCCCGACCCGTAACCGTAACACCCGTCGTCTGAAAATCGACCTGGGCAATGCTTTCATCTCCGGGCGAGAACTTCCGGACAATCTCCAGCCCTTTGGCCCTCGGGAACTGCTTGAGCAACGCAGCCCGGCTGAACCGCTTCGGTAACTGAGTGAACAATTCAATCAGGCTCACTTTGCGTTCCCGCGCGGCGCAGAGCACTGAAACGATAGGCAAGACGGCATCACGCGTTGGCAAGGCAGTCAGGGTCCTGCCGTTGAGGACAATATCCGATCCCGTCAGAAATCCCCCGTTCGCTTCCCAACCGCATACAGCCTTTTTCCCACGTTTACGCGCCACTTGCATACCCGCTATAACAAAGGGTGAGCCGATCCGCGTCTTGGGCTCCAGCAAGTCCTTGAGTGAACCCCGATCAATCCCGTCATTGCAGCTGATGGGCACTACCACCGCGTCTGCTCCCAGGAACTCGGCCGTCACCATACCAACCAGATCGCCGCCAAAGAAACGTGCTCGCGGATGCGGCCCCGCCTCTACCCCCAAAATCAAGGGCCGATCACTGTCGCCATCGGTGGAGACCACAGCGTCGAGGTTTCCGAACTCACTCACCGCCTCGTCTACCAAAGCCTGAATGGTCGCCAGTTGCTCCGGGCCAATGTTCTCGGTATCAATTGGGACGAAGGTCTCGCTGCGCCCCGCGACGACCACCTCCGCACCCAGGCCCCGAAGGATCTCAACGATCAGGTCACGGCCGACTGCCGAATGTTGATACATCAACAACCTGATCCCTGCCAAAGCGCCCGCACCAAAGAATTCGACATACCGGCGCATATAGTCTTGCGCCCCGGCTTGACTCAATTCCGGCAAATCCTGGTGACCAGCCCTGAACATCCCGTCCTCATCAAAAAGCGAGTCGCTAAATGCCTGTCCATAGACACGGGCACGCACTTCCGCAACCTTCCGATTGATGGGTGCCTCATGATGCTTAAGCAGCTCCCCAATGCCCGTATTGACCTTATACCCATTGCGGTCAAAAGGGATGTGACTGCCCGTCACCATAATGCTCCCCCTACCGCGAGCTAGCGCGTATGACGTGAGGGCGGGTGTCGGGATTGCGCCCAGATCGACCGGGACCATGCCGGCGTCCACCGCTGCGCTCACAATGGCTTGCGCCAACTCGCCGCGCCTAGGCACACCGTCTACGAACCCCGTCGAACTGGGCCTCAGGTCATGAGCCACATAAAGCTCCTGCCCCCGTCGAATGCCACCTTCCGAAGCAGGCAAAGACTGCAGGTATTCCAATTCGGCCAGGGCATTGACGTAAATTTCGAGTTGGCTGAGGTCAGCCAACAAGCCGCGCCTTCCGCTGGTGCCGAACTGCAGAGGGACTGTAGCTTGCTTCAATAAAGCAGCCAATGATGAGTCAGTCATTTGAGAACTCAATACGATATTGATTTTACGAAACAAATCAAAGGCGCGCACTGGAAGCGCCGCATTGGAGCGCCGACCAATGACTGTGACCTTAGTCAAACCAACTTCCCAGAGTACACAGTACTGAAGATGTTGCGTCTATACTTAGCCGAAACGGCACAGACCATTCTACCGATTTTCCCTACATCTGATCAGTTTCTGTGACGGCGCTCGCTTTTTTTTTGATACCCCATGAACTAGTATTACGAGCGGACCCTACCCACGGCTCTACCAACCCAGACAACGAAGGAGTGCGTCATCATGAACCCCCGTATTCAACAAGGCTTTACATTAATCGAACTGATGATCGTAGTGGCGATCATTGGTATTTTGGCGGCTATTGCATTACCTGCTTACCAGGATTATACGGCGCGAGCTCAAATATCAGAGGCTTTCAATTTAGCCGATGGACAGAAGGCGGCTGTAGCGGAATATTGGTCTGACAAGGGGACGTTCCCAAGTACGAACGCATCAGCGGGTATAGCGACAAGCGCCACTGATATTAATGGGAAATATGTCTTGTCTGTTGGAGTTGGTACAACAGGGTCAACCTCTGCAGGCGTCATTAGGGCAACAATGAGAGCCAGCGGTGTAGCTGCCGCGATCGCCAGCGCGGCAATTGAGTTAAGCCCGACCACTGCCGCCGGCTCAATTAAATGGACGTGCAAGAAAGTCGGGGCACTCGCAGACAAGTATCTGCCATCCTCTTGCCGATAGTTCATACAAAAACCTAAACGAAGGAGCCCACTTTCATGTGGGCTCTTTTTATTAATGCCGCTTTCATTACTACAAGCCTCGGCGCTAGCGTCACTTATTACATTAACGCTAGCGGCCTATTGGCCTGGTCTGTCGGGGCCATTTCTATTCGATGACTTTGCCAATCTACCTGCACTCGGTGAGTTTGGCGGAGTTGACGACTTTGACTCTCTCCGTATATATCTATTAAGCGGTATTGCAGGACCAACAGGGCGCCCGATATCCCTGCTTAGCTTCCTCATTGACGACAACGCTTGGCCCTCAGATCCCTCTAGCTTCAAGCGCAACAATCTGCTCCTACACCTGCTGACAGGTCTCTTGTTGCTTTGGGCCACTTACCGGATATGCCTTGCTCAAGGACGTGTAGTCATCCAAGCCGGGGCCATTGCCTCTTTAGTCGCCGCGGTATGGCTTCTGCATCCTTATAATGTGTCCACAACGCTCTATGTCGTGCAGCGTATGGCCATTTTGTCCGCGTTATTCTCTTTATTTGGAATAATGCTCTATATAGTTGGCCGAACCAGGTTGTCGGATCGCCCAATCTTAGGCTATTTGCTAATGACTACGGGGGTCGGTCTGGGCAGCCTACTCGCAACCGCCAGTAAAGAAAATGGCGCAGCACTCGCCGCTCTGATACTCGTACTGGAGCTAACGGCACTACGCAAAACTGTCTCGCCAGCACCTTCTGTCATCTGGCGACTGTTTTTTCTGTGGTTTCCAACTATTGGCCTATTGAGTTATCTCGCCTGGATCGGACTGCATGAAGACCATTACTACAGCCGGCCATTCACCGTCACTGAACGATTATTGACGGAGAGTCGAGTACTTTGCGATTACCTGTACCACTGGTTTAATCCTTGGGCGTCAACTCAGGGGCTGTTCAACGAGGATTATCCGATATCAAAAGGAGTACTAAGTCCCGAAACAACGCTACCGGCCATCGCATTTCTAACATTGCTGGTAATCCGGAGTATCACTCAGGCGTCTCGGCACCCAAATTGGGCTTTTGGTTTCGGATTCTTTCTGGCTGGCCATCTGATCGAATCGACCACCATCCCGCTGGAAATCTATTTCGAACACCGGAATTACCTGCCGGCAATGTTTCTGTTCCTGCCCATCGCTAACGCAATTGCTGACAGTCCCGCCCGCTATCGCCTCGCATCTGTCTTTGCTCTGGTCTTGGTGCTCGCCCTCGCCTCAGCGACACGTCACTTGTCGCTCATCTGGTCTGATGAATTACGTTTGGCGCAGTATTGGGCGATAAAGAATCCAACCTCCGGCCGAGCGCAGTCGGTCGCTGCCAGCGCATTCGATAAGCATGGTCGCCCAGATATCGCGCTGGACATCTTGTCTCGTGCCCTTCAAAAGCGCCCGGAGGACCTGCATCTGCGCTTACACTATCTCGTGGAAAAATGTTTCACCTCTGGAATAACCGCAAACGAATTCCAGCAGACCCTAGGCCCCTTCCGCTCGGTTCCCTTCGATTTCAAGAGTTACCCGTTTTTCAACAGTCTCTTTACGGTCTTGCCTGATTCACACTGCCGAGGAATTGGCTTCGCCGAACTACACGAGTTGGTAACAGCCCTGTTTAAAAATCCCAAAGCTGTCGATTCCGGAGCCCGACGTCAGCTACATCACCTCAATGGCTATTTGTACGCAAGACAGCGGATGGGGTCGGAAGCCCTTGACGAATTTCACCAGTCACTGACTTATCGCCCCGATCCGAGCGCGGGCTTACTGGAGGTCTCCTTGCTAGCAAGCAACGGATTGCATGAGGAAGCGTTGAAATTACTGAACACATTGACTGGATTAGTCGTTAATAGCAGTGAGTCGATTAGCAGATGGGGACACTTAGACTATCAAGCGGAAGTGGCTCGCCTACGCCGAGCTTTAGAGGATGATTTGCGTGACGAATCAAATTTGAAGTCAAGGCTAGGAAAGTGAGCGGGGATAAGGCGTCGAACAATACAGTCCATGATGTATGGCAAAGTATTGCCTATCTTTCTTGTCTACTTTGCCTCTCAGCCATTACGTATCTGATTTACTCAGCCGCCTTTGGGGCAAGCTTCAGTTTTGATGACCGGCCTAATTTGTCGCCGCTGCGCAAGATTGTCGACCTTCAGACATTTCTCAGCTACATATTCAGCGGCACGGCCGGACCACTGGGTCGCCCGATTGCATTGGCCAGCTTCGCCCTGCAGTTTTCGGCATGGCCTTATGCGCCAGAAGAGTTTTTTTATACCAACGTCCTCATTCACTTGATAAACGGGCTGCTAGTTTTCTGGGTTGGTATACACATCGCCCTAAACAGCGGCGAACTCCAGCGACATACATTTAAATTTGCGCTGACACTCACTGCAATTTGGATGCTGCAGCCGATTCTCGCCTCAGCTTCTCTTATGGTAGTGCAGCGGATGGTAACGCTGTCCACCACCTTCATGCTTGTCGGGCTGATTGGGTACCTTTCAGGCAGACAATGCCTTCTGCGCAGCGAGCGTCTGGGCTGGCCGATAATGTTAGTGAGCCTCGCCCTCGGAACAGGCCTTGCCGTATTCACGAAGGAAACTGGGGCGCTGCTTCCTGTATATGTCTGGATACTGGAATACACACTACTTCCTGATCCGAAAACGAGGGTAACCTTCAGTAATTGGAGGAAACTGCTATGGCTTGCGCCCGCGTCTTTGGTGACTTTCGCCTGCTGGCATATTCCAGGCTTGTTAGAACAAACACAGCGAGGGTTCTCACCGTTACAGCGACTGTTAAGCCAAGGCACAATCTTATGGCAATACCTAAAGCTTATCCTCCTGCCTAAGGCAAGTGAGTTTGGCCCTTATCATGATGACTATACTATTCCATATGCTGGACTAGAAACATTAATGGCGTTGGCAATATGGATTGCCATTATAGCTTTAGCTGTCCAACTACGAAAACGCTTTCCCTGGTTCGCCTTTGCTGCACTTTGGTATATACTGGGCCATGCTCTAGAGTCCTCTATATTTAATCTGGAATTGTATTTTGAGCATCGCAACTACCTGCCTTGCCTAGGACCTATTGCATGGCTCAGCGCGTCGGTGTCGATAGTGCCTACGGTCTACCGCAGATGGACTGACGCCTTATTGGCTGGTTATGTTCTTTTGCTTGCGATCGTGCTTTACGAGGTTACTTCAACCTGGGGAAACCCTTGGGTATCGGCAGTTTTATGGGCTAAAAGCCATCCCAACTCCGAACGGGCACAACAAAATTTGGCCCAGCAATACGTCATGCGCAGCATGGACGATAAGGCCTTTCAGATCATAAAAGCCGCTTCGGAGAATAATCCATCGAATGCTGGTCTGGCTCTACAAGTTATCCAAATGGCGTGCGATGCAAAACGGGATGTATCTTACAATGTCTACCATATCGCTCCGTTACTTGAAACAGCTTCAGCCAGCTACTCAGCCATTGCCGCGATCGAGAAGCTGGCTAATTTACAATTTGAAGGAGGCTGCATTGGCTTGTCCCAACCACAACTGCACCGCCTGATTGACATCTTGCTAGCAAATCCGAATTTTCGTCAAATCCCTCTACAAGTTTTCAATCTCCATCATGATCACGCACGCTTGTATCTTCAGGAAGGTAAACTCGATTCCGCAGTTGAGCACCTCCAACAGGCCATGACTGCAAGACCTGATCTTGAAACCGCAATGGTATTGCTGGAATTGTTAATCAGGTCAGATAAACAAAAAGAAGCAGAAAGCCTTGTCAAGTCCTATCGTTCCTTGGCACCTAATAATCCAATAACGCGGCGTGTCTGGATAAATAGGCTAGACTCACTTTCGCGTCAATCGGACTATTAGGGTTATTTCGACTTCCCCGAATATTCGACCACAATGCTAGCCGTGCCCGGCAAAGCTTTTTCTATGCCAGACAGTTTGTGGCAAGCGCTAACTGGATCCTTTGCATTGTGCCCTTACTGAGCCACTGAGAGTTTCGCGACGATGACCTCGACCTTCAGTATCGTACTTCCCGCTCATAATGAGGCAGTCAACTTGCCGATTCTTCTACGGAGGCTGAAGCAGCAGTTTCGTGATGCCGAGATTGTTGTCGTCGATGACGGCTCCGGTGACAAGACCAGCGAGGTCGCAATACATGAAGGCGTCATGTCGATTCGACATCCACGTCGCCTAGGTAATGGTGCAGCCATCAAGACCGGTGCCAGGCATGCGAAAGGAGAAATCGTTGTGTTCATGGACGCAGACGGCCAGCATGACCCCGCCGATATACCACGCCTTCTAGAAAAAATAGCAGAAGGCTATTACATGGTGGTCGGCGCTCGTACTGGGCGTTCACACGCCTCCTTTGGCCGAAGAATCGCCAATGGTTTCTACAATCGCCTTGCCAGCATCATGACGGGATACCGGATACTGGACTTGACCTCGGGCTTCCGAGCTGTCCGGGCCAAGGAATTCCGGAAGTTTCTTTATTTGCTCCCCAACGGCTTTTCCTATCCGACGACCAGCACCATGGCCTTCTTCCGTGCGGGCTATCCAGTGGCCTATGTTCCAATTACAGCAGGAAAGCGTTCCGGCAAAAGCAAGATAAGGCTGCTGCGAGACGGTGCTCGGTTCTTCTTGATCATCATGAAAATCGGCGCGTTGTTCTCCCCTATGCGCTTCTTCCTGCCGATTAGTGCGTTCCTGTTCAGTTCAGGGGCCGGGCTCTACGCGTACAACTACTATACGCAGGCACGCTTCACCAACATGAGCCTGTTGCTCTTCATGTCCGCCCTGTTTACATTCTTGATCGGGATCGTCTCGGAGCAGGTCTCTTCCCTGCACTATCGTGGCATTGAAGACTCTGACGGAAAATGACAAGCAACGGCATGTGCCGCGTTCTTAGTAACCAAGCGTGAAGATTATTGCGAACGCTCATGCAATTGGATTAAATTTCAGGCCCTATGTCGCACGATACCGCTCAACCAGAATTTCGCTGGCAAAATCGCCTCGCAAACTATTCGCGAGCCCTGACCTCGCTATCAGCAGCGGTTGAATTATCCAGACAACGACCGCTCTCCGACCTAGAGAAGCAAGGCGTAATCCAGGCATTCGAGTTTACGCATGAGCTCGCCTGGAACGTCATGAAGGATTACTTTTTTTACCAAGGCAATTCCAGCATTACCGGATCACGCGACGCAACACGAGAGGCTTTCGCAAACGGCCTTATCATGGACGGCGAAGGCTGGATGGAAATGGTCGCCAGTCGAAACAAAACATCCCACACCTATAATCAAGCCGTCGCCGAGGGTATTGTGGAACAGATCGTCACCCGGTATCACTCACTATTTCAAATGTTTTTGGAAAAAATGAAGGCCATCCATTAAATATGCCCTTCGGCTTGCCAAATGAGATCGTTAAAAGAATCGCAAGCGTATTCCAAGGCGATGCACGAATTCTTCATGTCTGGCTCTACGGTTCTCGCGTGAAAGGGCGCGCGCGGGAGGGTTCCGACATCGACCTTTGCCTTGAGTCGCCGCAACTCAACTTGTCTGACCTAAGCAACTACGAGATGAAGATTGATGATCTGTTACTCCCATGGAAAGTGGATATGACACTCATGCATACGCTTGACACTCCAGAACTTATCGCCCAAATTCGAAAGTATGGAATTGATCTACTGCGACTCGGACAGAAAAGAAACACGGAAAACCTCCAGTGACGGTCTGCAATAAGCCAACTCTCGGTTTACTAGGACATGAAGCCGAAAACTAATTTCGAATCGATTCTTCTCGTTACGCGAAACTTCCCACCACGCTTGGGCGGGATGGAAAAACTGAATTGGCATATAGCCGACGAATTAGCCAAGCGAAGCAAGGTTACTGTCGTTGCGCCCCATGGTGCCGCGAACTGTGGTTTACCAGGAAACGTAGAAGTTATCGAAGTCAGGCTCTCGCCCGTCCCCATATTCCTGCTTGAGGCGACGTGGCAAACTTTCCGTGTCGCAAGAAGTATTCGCCCAAGTATTGTATTGGCTGGCAGCGGACTAACAGCCCCTATCGTCTGGCTGGCCGCACGGGTCACAGGCGCCAGACCCCTTGCCTATCTGCACGGTCTGGACATTACCGTCGCCCACACGTTGTACCGTAAGCTCTGGCTTCCTTGTATACGCCGGATGGACCGAATCATCGCTAACAGCCGTGCCACGGCACGCCTCGCAGAGTTCGCGGGCATTCCCGCTGAACGCATCACGGTTTTAAACCCAGGAGTTTCAATTCCCCACTTAGATCCAAGCGCTCGAAGCCGATTCCGGACGACTTATGGCCTTGGCGATCGACTAATACTGCTCTCTGTCGGGCGTCTAACGCAGCGAAAAGGAATACTCGAATTCATCAGCGAATGCATGCCCAGAATTGTCGAGTCTTATCCCAACTGCCTGCTACTAATTGCGGGCGACGCGCCGCTCTTTGCATTACATAAAGCAAACATCAGCAAGGAAAATGTGTTGGCAACTGCCCAAAGTTGCGGTGTGTCTGAGAATGTTCTGCTCGTGAATTCTCCTTCCGACACAGAACTAGCCGATGTCTATTGGGGGTCGGACGTCCATGTTTTTCCAGTCTTGGGAATTCCGGATAATCCTGAAGGCTTTGGAATGGTTGCAGCGGAAGCCGCCGCCCACGGCTTGCCGACCATCGCATTTGCGGTCGGGGGAGTACCAGACGCAGTTCAAGATGGCGTATCTGGACGACTGGCCGAACCGGGAGACTATTTAGGATTGGCTGAAAAGATCATTGAAACCTTGTCAGGTCGTGAAGCTTTCAATTTGGAAAGCTGTCGAAACTTCGCCAGAACGCAGGAATGGTCTCTCTTCGGAGAGAGGCTGATTCAAGCATGCGAATATCTCACGCCTGCAACCGCATAAATCAGAGTCCGTGGCAGATTCCGGCCTAAATCCAAAGCCAATCCAAATGACGGCAGCGAAGTTAGAACGCCAGTCACACGCCGTTCTCGATCTACCATCTCGGTACAAGAAAGCCTTAAAGATCGATCGTTTGCTGCAACTTTCCACCTTGCCATCGCCGATCAGAATGCTTGAAATCGGGACAGGTTCTGGCGGGATCGCGCACTACTTTGCGCAACATCGCAGTTTAAATTGCGAGGTAACAGCTGTTGATGTAATGGATCAGCGATTGGTGAAGGATGGCTATCAGTTCGTTACAGTGCAGGACACGCGACTGCCGTTCCGCGCATCCAGTTTTGATGTCGTATTGAGCAACCACGTTATCGAGCATGTGGGTGACACCAAAGCCCAAATCATACATCTAAACGAAATACACCGTGTGCTCAAAAAGACCGGAATTGGATACCTAGCAGTTCCAAACCGTTGGATGCTCATCGAGCCGCATTTCAGGCTGCCCTTTTTGAGCTGGCTTCCAGACGTCTTGAGAACGCCTTATCTCCGACTAATGAAACGAGGTGTTCGTTACGACTGCAACCCTTTAACAATTCGGAAGATACAGGAACTACTGGATTCGACCGGGTTCTCATTTATGTTCCTAAGTACCAAAGCGATTAGGGAAATGTTGAGCATCGAGGGCACAAACTCTGGCATTTTAAACCTGTTAGCATTTGTGCCGAGCGAGGTTCTGGATAGGCTCGCCTGGATAAATCCGACGTTGATTTACAGAATCGAGAAATCGTGACCAACCTTCAGCCCGCTGTTTGGTTCCCCGCGGTTCGCTGCCACAGTGGCGCGGATAGTTTTACAGAACGGTTGGTCGCAGCTTTAAATCAGATTGGTATCCGTGCAGAAATAACTTGGCTGCCGCACCGGACAGAGTTTGCTCCTTGGACTTTCCCAGTGCCGCAACCACCATCTTGGGCCAATATTGTTCATATCAACTCCTGGCTTCCATCCCAATTCATACCACCCGCCTTACCAATCGTAGTCACGCTTCATTTTTGTGTGCACGACCCTATCTTGAAGCCATATAAGAGTTTCATACAGGCGCTTTATCACAGGTATTATATATATCCTAGAGAAGCCGCCAATCTCAAGCGCGCCCAACGTATCATCGCCGTAAGCCATTACACGGCAAACAAGGCTGAGATGGCATTTGGCTTTGGACCCATCGAAATCATTCATAATGGCGTCGATACAGTGCAATTCGCTCCGATACTCAGAACCGCACCACATCACCCATTCCGTCTACTTTACGTCGGAAATTGGTCGGCACGGAAAGGAGTGGATTTGCTCGCGCCTTTGATGAAAATATTGGGGCAGTATTTTGAGTTGCGATACACCGCAGACCGTGGTGGACAACACAAGCAATATCCTTTGCCCGGCAATTGCATCAATATTGGGCGATTATCGGTGGAGAAACTGGTAAGTGCGTATCACGAAGCCGATGCTTTGCTTTTCCCCAGCCGCCTGGAGGGATTGCCGTTGACGCCTCTCGAAGCCATGGCTTGCGGGCTACCGGTTATTGCCGCAAAAACAACATCGCTGCCTGAGGTGATCGAACACGGTGTTACGGGTTGGCTTTTTGAGCAAGATAATCTACAAGACTTTGTTCGAAACTGCCAGAAGCTGGCCGCAAACCCAGCCATCTGGTGCAATATGGGCAAGTTGGCAAGAGAGCGGGCGGCAACAAACTTTGCTGAAAACGAAATGGTTACGTGCTATCGAAATATCTACCAATCGTTGATTTAGAGTCTGTGACGCGTTAAAGCGACTCAAAAAGCTCAATATATTGTTGTGCCACTGATTCCAAGGAAAACTGCGTTTCAACCAGCGTCCGACAGGCTTGCGACATGGCGCGCCACCGATCCGGCGTGATACTCAATGCTTCTGCCAAAGCAGCTTCTACTTCCTCCGGGTTGGCAGAATCGAAGACCCACCCCATGCCTTTCGTCAAGAATGTATCAAGCCCACCACAACGGCTGAGCAAACAGGGCAGACCATAAGAAAGCGCTTCCAGAGCGGCATTGGATAGCCCTTCGAAACGAGATGGCAGAATGAAAAGCTCAGCCTTTTCTAATTCATTGGCCACCGCCTCATGCGATTGTTCCCCCAAAAACTCCACGTCATTTTCTAAGTTCAGCGTGCTCGCCAGATGCTCCAAATGAGGGCGCATATCGCCATCACCGACCAAAGTCAGCTTGAAAGTGAAACCCTTTTGCTTCAAACGACAAAGGCAAGGAAAGAGCAATTCTAGACCTTTGGGGTAGACCAACCGGCCCACAAACACCAAGCGACCGACTTTCCCTTTCGGGCCTTGGGCACGACGCGAGCTGAGAGAGACGCCGTTGGGGATATAAGCGGTTCTTTTGGGCTGTACGCCAATTTTCCGCAAATTCTGTTCAATGCCTGGCGCGATATAGTTGACGCATTCACATTGCTGATTGAGCAAAAGCACCAGCTTATCAGTGGCGGGCAGGGAACGGAGCAGCGCAAAATCGGCCTTATCCTCACTGCCGGCAGAGGCAGGAACCGCGATTAAGGGCAAACCAACCAAGGCAACGTGTTTGAGAAACGCCACGCTGAGGGCCGCTTCCCCCAGAAAGCGGCAATAGATCAAATCGTACTGATGCCTACGACGAAGCAGAAAAGCTGCCACTGACAAAAAGTAGCTGGCACCGCGCAGCGATCGACCACCCTGCCGAAATACCGAAAGGCGGAAAAGATTTACTCCCTCGTGTGTCGCGTTGGGGATACGGTGACCGGCAATATCAACCCGATGTCCAAGTTCCACCCATTGTCTCGCCAGGCGCCAAGCTTGCATTTCGGCGCCCCCGATGACGAATGGCGGCACATCCCCCAAAACTAGGATACGCATAAGCGCCACTCTTGTAGCCAGGCCATTAACATAAGCACATTCCACAATGCATAACCGGCGTTGATTCTTCCCTGGCAGTGCTGACGCCAAATCCCTTGGACGGCGCTCGCATTCAATTGAGGGCAAATTGCTAAAGAACGATGTGATAGCAGTTCTTCTGCCCATTCACGCAGCGGCCCGCGTAGCCAATCATCGATTGGAATGCCAAACCCCTGCTTGGGACGCTCAAATAATACGGATGGCACATACTTACACAAAACCTGTCGGAGGAGCCACTTCCCTGATCCATCTCGATACTTGAAAGAAAAAGGCAAGCCCCACGCCCACTCCACCAGGCGATGATCCAGCAACGGCACCCGCATTTCGAGGCCGACAGCCATGCTCGCGCGATCGACCTTGACCAAGATGTCATCAGGCAAATACAAAGTCTGATCGCGGTACATCATACGAGCAGGCAACTCTTCGACACCTTTGGGCAAAGGCTGCATGACATCCCACAAAGGACGCGATCGATCCGAGAAAATCGCCGGGTCAGGCACGGGAGACGAAAAGGCTAAGTAAAACGCATCGAAATTTGGCGCCGCCAAGCGCCGCAAGAGTCGCCAAAGCCGGTAAGAGAACAACGGTGAGCTATTACCATCCAACCAACGTCGGCAACAATGAGGAAGTTTGCTGTAACTCCTCCAAAGCCGTAGCGCTGTGGAATAACGCCCATACCCAAAAAACAACTCGTCCCCCCCATCGCCACTCAATGCGACCTTAACGTGCTGCCTGATGAGTGAAGTGAGAAGCAGGGTGGGAAGCTGGGAAGAATCGGCAAAAGGTTCGTCATAGACCTGTGGCAACTTTGGGATCAGATCCAGTGCGTCCGTTGCCTTTAAGCGCGCTTCTGTGTGAGCTGTCCCCAAATGTTGGGCTACCTTACCGGCATAGACAGCCTCATCGAAGCCCGATTCTTCGAAACCGATAGTGAATGTTTTGATCGGTCGATCTGAAACAGCTTGCATCAAAGCGACAATGCTCGTTGAGTCAATACCGCCGGAAAGGCACGCTCCCAAAGGTACATCAGAGAGCATGCGATCGCGCACCGACTCTTTCAGCAAGCACTCCAATTGAACTTCGGCTTCCTCGATTCCCGGCTTGGCTGAATCATTTGGTCTCAGAGCATTAGCAGCAATCTCCGGCAAGGACCAATACGCTCTGACTGCCGCGCGAAAACCTTCAATGTCCATCGCTCGGTTAGCATCGCTCTCCCTCAACCAGAGGTAATGCGCCGCTGGTAGTTTGAACACGTTATTGACGATTGACCAGGGCGCTGGCACATACCCCAATCCCAACATCAATCCAAGCGCCTCGGAATCAAGGCTAACCGGATAGCAGGAGAGGATTGGCTTGAGTTCCGAAGAAAAAACGATCGTACCGTTTAGCCATCCCACATACAGAGGCTTTTCTCCCATCCGGTCGCGCGCTAGGCACAATCGCCGAGTCGATTTATCCCAAAGAGCAAATACAAACATTCCGTTGCAGTACTCGAGGGCTTTTTCTACTCCCCAATGCTCGATGGCAGCGAGCAAGGTTTCTGTATCGCTACTACCGCGAAATGATAAATTCGAATCCTGAGCCAGCAGCGTTTGACGCAATCCCAAGTGGTTGTAAATTTCTCCATTGTAAGTAATGACATAACGCCCGGAGCGCGACTGCATCGGCTGATGCCCGGCAGGAGAGAGGTCGAGAATGGCCAGCCGCTGGTGCGCCACACAAAATCCAACTTCACGGTCCAGATAGATACCCTCGTCATCCGGTCCGCGGTGCTGAATCAAAGACGACAGACGTCTTAAATGGGCAACATCAACCGCCTGACCCGGAGAAAAAGCACCGACCAAACCACACATCACTTGCCGCTTCTATCCATGGCAAAAACAAATTCGTTACATCCGGTGCCGCCTGCCATTGTTCGGAGCCTTACCAATCTGCCGCCTCTTCCCACCACGCAATCAAAAACCTCCTCCGGCTTTGCGTATTCATAAGGAAACCCGCCAACCCAATCGATCAGGTCGTGCCACGCCGACATCCCTCTGGATTTCTTTCCATACTGACGCCATTTTTCTAGTGGGCGTCCTTTGAAGACTCCGCGAATGATCCATCCTGATCGAGTGGTTAAAAGCGCATAGCCAATCAAAAATGGGCGTAGGAATCGATTCCGGTTATATAGTCTTTTTATGAACCACCAATATTTACTCGATTTTCCCGCATCGTTATAAATTGCAATGAATAGCTTACCTTCAGGTTCGACTAGAGGAATAATATTATCGAGAGCTTGCCACATATGTCCGGTGTGGTGTAGCACACCCCAAGAATAAACAATATCAAATAGCCCAAGCCTTGAAAGGTAATCTTTATCGAGAACCGAGCCTTGCTCTATAGTCCAGTGTGGATCATCAGGGAAATATTTTTCCCTTAATCGCTGGGTACAGGCCACACTGTTTGGATCAAAATCAAAAGAATGTACGATGGCACCAGCTCTGCGAGCCGCTAGGGAGAACAAACCGCTTCCAGAACCTGCATCAAGCAATCGCAATCCTTCTAGCGAATTGCAATTCAACATGGATTTCAGCGATGCCTCTGCTGCTGAGATTTGCTCATCCGTGAGAATGGCAAGAAACCTTTGCCAGTTTTCACCAAAAGCAAACCGCGTGTCTTCTAGATTCATAATCCAATTCCCAAAACAGCAAAATATTGTTCGACGACCCGATCTGACTGAAACCTATCAAGCGCCTCTTCCCTTAAAAAAACGGGGCTTTCACCAGCCAACACTTTGGATAAGGCCCGTGCAAGCTTTTCAGAATCTCCGGGCGGAATCAGCGTACCAAACCGGCCTTGTTCCAAAATTTCAGCTGGCCCAGAAGGACAATCGGTCGCTACGATAGGCACACCTAAAGCCAATCCTTCCAGCAATACTCCAGGCAACCCTTCCCAACGGGAAGAAAGCGCCAAGACCTTGGCTTTGGCCACCCAGGGTAGAGGATTGCAAATAAATCCCGGCATCCAGACCTGTTGGGCGATGCCAAGTTGACTGATCAGGCGATCCAAAGACTCGCGGTCTTCTCCCTCTCCCAGAATCGCCAAATGACAAGGGGTATGTTGTATCAATCGGGCAAATGCCCGTAGTAGGCAGGGATAATCCTTTTGCGCGACCAGTCTCCCCACGGCGATGACGATGGGAAGATCGTCGCGCCAGGGAAACTCGACCGGTTGCCTGGAGTGTTGGTTGACTTTTTCCGGGTCGATAGGGTTATAGATGACCTGGACGTGGTGCTCTGACACTCCCATAACCTCCACGACGCTTCGTGCCACACCGCGAGAAACTGCAACTACGTGGTCAGCCCACGGATAAACCAATTTTCCCAAAATACGGTTCCAGCTTTCATCCCAAAACGCTTTCTCCTGGTGTAGGCAAACTCTAAGATCAGCACGTTCGCTGAGTACACAGCGACTGGAGACATTGGCTAAGCGATGCGCGATGGCTAATGCGATGTTTGTATGCGTCAGGGCCGACATAACCGCTTTGGGACGGGCCTGCCTTAGATAGCAGACCAGCGCGGGGATCGCTCGACTCGGGCGCGACGAGTGGAGATCAACGAGGCGCACAAATTCGGAAACGCTCGAGATCAATGCCCCTTCACGGCGTGCAACCACCACATCGACCACCAATCCCCTCTGACAAAACAACTCCGCCAGCCGCAAGAAAACGCGCTCGGCCCCTCCTCCTTCGAGTGAGGGCAGTACCAGCGCAACATCAGGCTTTGGAAGCGGAAACGACGAGATCACCTTGCCACCTCAGAAACAGTGCTGTCAGCAATTCCAAGGACTGATAGCGAAAGTCGCTCTTGGCGCCAAGGAAAGCGGGCAGACAGACATTTTCCGCACCATCTGCCCCTTGTTTTCGCGCAAACGAAGCCTTCCAGTGCGATTGAACGTGGGCCCCGCGGTGCTCAAAGCGTACCTGAAATCCTTGCGCTTCGAGAATGGCGCGCAGATTGGCAATGGAAAAAAGGACGAGATGATGGGGTGATAAATCGAACCAATGCTTGCCGAACCAACGATGGATGATCGCCTCCACATTGGGCGTTGCGAGCCACAGGATTCCGCCCTTCTTCAAAAGGCGTGCACATTCGGCAATGACAGCGGCAGGTCGATGGACGTGCTCGATGACATGGGACAAGGTAATGGCATCGAACAAGGCCGCCTCAAAGCTTTGTGATTCCAGCGAACCGCAATAAGCATCCAGCCCTTGACTTCGTGCCGTGGCCACCGCCTTGGCATCGAAATCGACACCACAGACTTGCCAGCCGGCACTGCGCGCAGCCACCAGAAACTCGCCGTTGCCGCACCCAACGTCAAGCAGGCGATTCCTGCCTGGTTCAGGTTTTGGAAGGTGGCGCGCGGCATGGTCCCACTCCCAGCGAAACCACGGCGGCAGCAGATACATCAACGCGCGACCGCCCAAAACAACTGGTTCGTTACGATAGCCGTATTTCCAGTTGAGGTAATCGTTGCGAGTTCCCAAAGCGTGCCGACCCCAAAAACCGCGTTCACGATTTGGGGTTCCGGCATGGGTGAAATAGTGTTCATAGAGTCGCCCGATTGCTGCTCGATTGGGTCGCGGATCCAGGTAGAGAGCTTTGCAAGTTTCGCATTGGTAGTAATCCCACGTTCCTGGGGTGCCGCTATGCCAGTCGTCAACGTCTGAGTATTTCTTTTTCCGCCGTTCGATGTCGCACAAAGGACAGCGCCCCAAATGCTCCAGCTCGCCGGGCTGCCAACCATCAGAATTCATCTTCTCTTCACCGGTGCTTCTTTTCGTATCGATCGAGGTCGATGCAGCACAGGACATGCCATGGCCCCAGCCATCAGGATCTCAGCGGCATACGTCGCAACCGCTGCGCCTTGCCAGCCAAGAGTTGGGATCAATCCAATATTAATCAAAATGTTAGTACTTCCGCCCATGGCGACCGCCATCATTCCTACTTTGTGGCGACCGCTTGTGGCGAGCGCATATTGCAGCAGTAGCCGAGGAGACGAAACCAATGGCAACCAGCACAGCCACCTAACGACTTCAACCGCATCCGCGTAGGCCTCGCCAAGCAGAGAAGTCAGCAACGGAGCGGCAAAAAACAGCGCCAATCCCACCGCTGAACCATAACCGATCGCGATAGGCGCAACCCGCCGCGCGTATCGCCAGGCGCCGGCCACACCGACATGACCGGCGCGAAAGAAACGGGGTGCGGCTGAACTCAATAATGCATAGAGCGGTAGAAATACGATATCTACCACCCGATACCCCGCCGAATAGAGTCCAACCACCTCAAGCGAATTCAAACGCGCCAACATCAGCTTGTCGGCATCGACATATACCTTTTCGGCGATACCCCAAAAGGAAAAAACGATACCCTCTTCTATGCGCTCCCGAAGATGAGCGGCTTTCCCCCAGCGAGGAGCGCCCAAGTCTCGAAAAACTCTGTAATGCACATAGCAAGCCGAGACGAGCATCGCCACCGCGTACAATGCACACCAAGTCAACAAAGGAAATTTAAGCTTTTCCCATACGCTGAGCGCTAGCAGCGTTAACGCTGCCATCAAACGAAAAACCACCGGAGCCAACATCATATGGGACGAACGGCCCATGCGCTCGTAGCCCTGGTAAGCGAAACTCGCCAAATTGGCCAATGGCCAGAAAATCAGTTCGCCGACTCCCAAAAGAGCGATCGCAGATAGGGCGATGTACTGAGGAACGAGCCAGTTACTTGCAAGCAAATAGATGGGGAATACCATAGTGGTCCCGACCAGGAGCGACGAAATGGCATAGCCCCAACCGGCAGCAAAGCTTGCAGAATCGCGGGCGACGTCGCGAACCAACAACACATGCCCCCCCAAACCACAAAAATAGGAAAGGACACTGGCCAGCGTCAGCAGCGCTACGAAACTGCCATACCCTTCTACACCGAGAACCCGGGCCGTGATGAGAAACACCAACGCTTGGGAAACGGCTCGAAGCCCCATTCCACCCGTAACGATGGCTGTGTCTTTGGCCAGCTTTCCGGGACTCCAAGCCACAAAATGGCGCAGTGCGTTCAAGGCGACACGAGACTGCGGCCGCGATAACCAGTCGGCATAGTGCTTACAATGGAAAAATGATGCCGCGCGGCAGAGATCATGGAGAAACAATCAGGAAGACTAGGCCTACCAAGCGTAGCACGGTGACAGCATTAAACTCTCGGCGGGCATTCGTGTGATCACCAGCGTTTTTCACATCGAAAATGTCAACGCCTATGACAGTCGACTCAATCTGTGTATGGATCGGCTTCACGGAGTCGCCGCCAAAAACCTGGAGAATTACCACAGGCGCTGCCGCTGGCTGGAGCGCTGGGGCGATCACAACTCACCCAACATCACTGAAGGAGCACAGAAAGTAGCGGCAGCGAAGCGAAATTCGACGGTCCCTGCGCCGCCGCAGGCCCTGATGCTTTGTCGCAAGTGGAGTTTTAACGACGGTGCAGGCAAAACATGGGGTGCGTCCGTCGATGTGTTAACTATATCAAAGTATTTCGCGGAAAGGCGGCGCCGGAGCCGTGTTGCACTCATAAAGGTTCGTGCCACCGACTCCTCGGCAACGCCCAGAATTTTCTGGCCGTCATTCACACGCTTGACTTCCAGTTCCTTGAATTTCAATACGTATACTTTTTTCGCAGCACTAATGAAACGATCCGCTAAATGACAGCATCTTGTTATGCCGTGAACATTCTGGGTTCGTTTCTTGTTGTATAGAGATAATTGAATTGCTAGATATTTCACAGAAATAATATATCGCAATTTCGATGTGAAAGCTTCGCTGAAATATCCATTTGTCTCCGGCACAGTATTCCTCGCGATACGGACGACGATTCATCTATCAAGTTCCATATCGGGTTATTGTAGTTTATCTGGCCGGCAATACCGGTCCTATAGCTTGGAGACGGTCATGAATACTGATCTTGTACAAGGCGAACTCAAACCGGAACAGGAGCAATCCATTTTGAAGGCAATTGAAGACATCAAGGCCCAACTGCCATTCCTGGTGGTTCTAAATGCTGCTGACCGCCGCGCCTTACCGAAAATGGGAGACAAGAGTCGCGCCTTCGTCGACCATGCCTTGGTTCTTGCGAAGCAGAATGAAGGCATTTTGCCGCGCAATTTTGATCTTAACGGGTTTTCCCGTGATGTGTCTCTGGTTCGGGACATGGAGTCTGTGGTGAGCGCTATCCGCCAACTGGCAAGTTCGATAGAAGATACTTTCCTCGCCGCAGGCAGTGATGCCTACACCCAGGCGCTAGTTGTCTATCAGACGGCAAAATTAGCTGGCAAGGATGGTTCTTTGAGCCAGCACCTTGACAGTTTGAGCAAGCGGTTTGCGAGGAAGTCCTCAAGCAGCGAACAAGTTTTGCCAGTTCCTGCGCTAGCCGCGACGCCCTGAATGCCTGCGCGTGCCAGGTGAAATTGACCCTCGCGGCAGTTGCCTGATCCAGCTTAGTTCAACAACGATGAGGCTTAAAGCCCTTACACTTGAGTGTTGAACAACTGCCACCAACAAAACCTCTCGAACCGTCGGGAATTTTCAGAGGAAAGCCGGGATAATCGCGAGACGGACCGAGTTCTGAGATGGAATGGATAAGAACGTTTCTCCGCATGACGGGAACAAAACCAAGTCTGTCGAGAAAACTTTCAGGATGGTCTCGTAATTTTCTCGGCCTTTCCTCTTTTGATTGCGATAGGCGCTGAAAGCCACTCCGTCGAATTTGCCTCCTGATCCTTCCCCGAAAGGAATGTATTTGGAGGGTGAAGTATAGGCGAGCCAACCGCGTTTGGGACCAGGCAATCATTGGAGACGACTCGATCCAGATTTAAGCTGCGCTGGCGAGTGACTTCGGATTTCCAGTCCGTCATCAGCCTCTTGGTTTACGTTTCTGAATTTCCCAGGTGCCCGGCGCAAGCCGAAGTACACAATTCTCGTGCTCGCGCGCCGGAGAAAGCGGTTGTTTCGGGAGAAGCGGCCATTTCAAAAACTCACCGATGCGGTCACGCGTACCATGCGCGGCATGACCGGGTGCTTGAGGATCCCATCCACGCCCACTCCGGGTGTGCCGCCGGGCTGGTCGTTGTAGGTGTAGTCGTAGGCAATGTCATTGGCCTTCGAGTTGAAGAGATTGAAGATATCCAATTCGACCTTGTAGTTCTGGTATTGATAGCCGCCACCCAACGTGACCAGGGTCGTGCTGCCGCCCCAAGCCTTGTTCCCTGAAGCGTCGTAATTGGTTTCCGACAAGGGCATCTGGCCGAAATGACGCAGCCTAGCGACGCCATAAAGGTTGTATGGGAACTGAATCACCGCGCCGGCACTGATCACGCGCCCCACTGAATTCGGGACATTGTTGGCGTAACGCGGCACGCCCAGGTACTCCGCTGAAGCAAATGCGAGATCCGCGTCCAGGGTCAGCCAGTCGGTGGGCTTGTAATAATTGGTCCACTCCACGCCAACCCGCTCGCTTTCTCCCGTGGGTTCTGTGGTGCCGGCATCGCCGGCAAATACCAGTTCCGAGGCCGAGCGCAAGTACCAAACCGCCAGGGTAGACGTGAGGCCTTCGACTGCCTGGGTACGGATGCCACCCTCGGCGCCACGCTGCTTGGCCATGGGCGAGACCCTGTTCTGGAATGTTCCATCCGGGGCGACCCGCGTCGTGGTGCCGCGCGCATCGTTCGAATGCAGGCCGTAGCCCAGGTTGATGAAGAATTCGGTATCGTACCAGGGACCGAAGATCAGGCTCAGCTTGGGACTCACGAAGGTCGATGTGCGGTTGCCGGAATTGACCGGGTTGAGCCGATCGGTCACATCCATCACGAAGGTGTCGGTGCGCAATCCCGCGATGGTGCGGAACTTCTCCAGCCAGTGAGTCTGGTTCTTGTAATAGAAGGAGTAACTGGTTTCTTCGACATCGCTCAGCGACTTGCGGTCAAGCAACTGGCGGTTCTGCGTGTGATTGAGTCCAAGGCCGTTGATGCTGTCGTGACGCACTTGGAAGCCAAAGGTATTATCCACGTCGAAGCCAAACCAGTTGTTGTAGAAGGTCGTTTCGCCATTGCCACCGCCGATGACGCGCCGCTCCTTCTGCTCGATCTGGTCTCCACGGATCGGATCATCGAGGAAATAGGTAAAGTTAGAATACAACTGCACGTCGTAGTAGGCGGCGTAGATGTTCAACTCGCTCTTATAATTGTCGCCCTTGCTCCAGAGATTGCTGGCGAGGGAGTAGCGGTTGGTGTTGCCTCCGTCGGTAGGGTCCATGGTGCCGTACAGGTCCAGGCGGCCCTGTTCCACCAAGGCCTCCGGAATCTGATTGGTGGCGGTCCAGCGCGAGTGATAGATCTTGCCGTTGATCGAGCCCCCCCAATTCCCCTCGTCCACCGTATAGCGCAGCATGCCGTTGTACTTGTCCGAATGCTCCGGCTGAACCCAGGGGCCGTTGAAGAAATTCACTTCCGCGCCATACAGCAGGTCGCCACGCCCGATGCGGTTGGAGTTGGCGGCTACGCCGCGATAGAAGTCGTACTCGCCACCGGTGAACTTAACGAAGCCCTCAGGCAGGGAATGGAAGGTGTGCATGCGCGCATAGCCGGCCGAAGAGAAATCGCCGGCGTCGACGTAATACGGCCCCTTGCCGTATTCGACCTTGTCCACCAGTTCAGGAATGACACTGTTGAGATCCAGGTAGCCCTGGCCATGGGCGTGGGTGGGGAGATTCATGGGCACGCCATCCAAGGTGACCGAAAAATCGGTGCCATGGTCAAGATTGAAGCCACGCAGAAAGTACTGGTTGGCCTTCCCCGACCCACTGTGCTGCGTTGCAATGGCGCCTGGCACTACTTCCACCAGTTCCCCGACGCGGGATAGTGGGCGGAATTTGAATTCCGGCTGACCTACCTCGCCTTGGGACGCGGACGTGGCAATTCCCAAAAGATCGGACGCACGCCCTTCCACCTTGACCGTCTCCAAAGTGGTAGTTTGTGCGGCTTCGGTGTCCTCCGTCTGCTGCGGATGCGCCAGTACGTTGGCTGCCAGCAGGCACGCGGAGAAGGGAAAAACTAGTTGAAAATAGACACGAGTTCTGCGGCTAAGTGCGTCCGATAGATCCGAGCGGTTCATGAAGTTACCCTGGCTTAAAGATGACTTATCGCGCAGCGCACCCATTGGGCTGTAGCCGCGCATCTTTAAACCTCTTCGTGGGTTGGGGAAAACTATTGTCCCCACCGGCCGATTCAGTTCGGTTGGCTGGTGGCTCCCCTTGTTGTTATGGTGCGCCCTCTAAGAAGGGCAAAACGATTATACCGAACCGTATGAAGAAGTGAATTTTTGTCTTAATTTCGACGGGATGGACTGTCAGGTGCGTGGACTGACATGTACATGCTGATGTTCTGCTTCGTTCAATTCGACCGGTATTAAGTTCAAGGCCCCATGCCGAACTCCGCGCTCTGCGCAAGTTTGTTCAGCGAACGCGCGCACCAAATGCGTCGCCCCCTTCAGAAACAGTGTCTCCAGGCACTGCTCGTGATCCAAGTGAACATGCGTCGATGAAACCACCATATCATGAGCATGGTGCTGCGAGGTGGTCAGTCGCTCTGCGAGCCGACGTTCGTGGTGGTTGTAGACATAGGACAAGGTTGCCACGCAATGTGGCGCCTCGCCCTGAGACAGGCGGTCGCCTTCGATCTCCTTGCGTATGAGATCGCGCACTGCCTCCGACCGGCTGGTGTAACCCCGTGCGCGGATCAGGTGGTCGAAACCATTGGCCAGTGCTTCATCGAGCGAGATAGTGAATCGTTCCATTTGGGCTTCCACGGTTGAAGCCGCGCACTATAAACGAAGCGCTGCAACGCTGGCAAAATTGACGCCCAATGAGATCGCGCCAGCGGCAAGCAGCCTTCCCCCCCGAAAACGACCTTTGTGCCGGAGGGAGGGCGTTTGATTTACGGCTCCACGGGCTTAGGATGGGTGTCGCTGGGCATAAAGAAAAGCTGCGTCTGCAGTATCCGTTGAAACATGCTCGTCGACCCCGTCTCATGGATAGGGGGTGGAACCTTGATGGGCGCAGTCAATATCGACCCCGCTTCCTCGACCCAGCGTCGTACCCCCCCATCCCATCCTTACCCCTGCCAGGGGGAAGGTGAAGAAATCTGGAGAAGCCTCCACAGAATGACGGCTCCAGTGCCAGAGCGCAGTAAGCGCGTGGCGATCCCATGTTGACGCAATCCGGAATCGGATCGCGCTTGGAGGAACTAAGCGGGAGTGGTTTCAAGCTGCCAGCGATGCGGCAGAAGTTCATGAATCCGATGGGCGGGTTGCGTCGGAAGTCGCGTGAGCACGTCTTTCAAATAGACGTAGGGGTCGTGACCATTGAGTTTCGCCGACTGGATCAGGCTCATGATGGCAGCCGCGCGCTGACCGGCACGCAGACTTCCGGCGAATAGCCAATTGCGGCGCCCCAAGGCCACCGGGCGGATGCGGTTCTCGAGCCAGTTGTTATCCAAAGGCAC